>JBARIB010000436.1:0-2374 GCA_049799535.1 Allostellaceae bacterium
CAGCTCGTGGTCCTCGATCACCGGCAGGTGACGGATCCGTGCCATCGTCATTGTCGCAAGCACGGCATCCACACGATCTGAGGCACGACAGGTGAGGATGGGCGTCGACATCAGCTGTTGGACCTGAAAGCCGAGTACCGAGGCACCGTCTCGGGCCACCGCGTTGATGAAGTCCCGCTCCGAGAATATGCCGACCGGCTTCATCCAGCGATCCTCCACGACCAAGGCGCCGATGCGGTGCTCAGCCAGCTTGCGGGCCGCAAGTTCGACGCTGTCCGAGGGGTGTATCGTCTCAACGTGCTGGCCCTTGGTCCGTAAAACGTCGGAAATGAGCATGGCTGCCCTCCTCTCGCGAGCGATCCCTCCCTCTTCCCTCTATAGATGGGCCTCGGCAATGCGTTGGCGAGGGATGCGCAGCTGTGCACAGGGTGGTAGAGATGTACCCGTATCCGTGACCAAACCGGGCAAGGAGAAACTGCCATGCCGTTCTATGAAAAAGGCGATGTTCGCATCCATTACGAAGAGGTCGGCTCCGGCTTTCCCTTGATGGTCATTCCCGGCGGCGGGCTGAACTCCACGGTGGCGGGTCTCGCGAACCACCCCTTCAACCCAATGGAGGCGTTCAAGGGCGAGTACCGCGTCATCGCCGCGGATCTGCGCAACGCCAATGACGGCCAGTCCTCGGGCCCGCTCGAGATCGACCGGCCGTGGGACGCCTACACCGACGACCATATCGGCCTGATGGACCACCTCGGCATCCGCGAGTTCATGGTGCTGGGCTTCTGCATTGGCGGCCCGTTCATCTGGAACCTGTTGAAGCGGGCGCCCGGGCGCATCGTCGCCGCCGTGCTGGCGCAGCCCTCCGGCTTCCGCCCGGAGATCCCCGACCTCTTCTACCAGAACAACATCAAGGGCTGGGGCCCGGGGCTGTGCGAACGCCGGCCCGACATCACGATGGCGACGGTCGACGCGTTCCTGAACAAGATGTACCGCGCCAACGCCGACTTCGTGTTCACCGTGACGCGCGATTTCGTGAGAAGCTGCCAGACGCCGATCCTGGTATTGCCCGACGACGTCCCGGCGCACCCCTACGCCGTCGCAATGGAGAGTGTGCATCTCGCGCCCAATGCGCAGGTCAGCCTCTACCCGTGGAAGGCCTCTCCGGAGCAGATCCCACTGGCGGTGCGCCACATCCGCACCTTCCTCCGCGCGCATAGGCCGGCGACCGCCGCGCCTCAACCTCTGGCCGCCGCGGCCCAGTAGATCATCCCTCCGTCGTCATCCCCGGGCTTGTCCCGGGGATCCACGTGGCCGGAACAAGTCCGGCCATGACCGATTTGGTGGCGTTTCAATTTGAACGAACTTCGCTCTAAGACGGGAGCGTCGGTGAGACAGGGGGCAAAGACCAGTCCTGCCGCTCTGCGCCTCTTGGAAGGCATCCGCACCACCGCAACTTCGGGCGCGAGAAGATCAAGCGCCTCACGGCCAGCTTGCTCCTGAACAGGCCTGCGGACAAGGGCAACTGCGCCTACATGGTGGTCACCATGTGCCGCGCCGAGCCTGACCGACCAAACTGTAGGGCCGATCGGCTATGATAGCCGTCTTCTACATGATCAACTCTCTCCCCGAACGAGGCAGAGGAGTCGGCGAAACTCTTCGTCTGGCGTGTTGTTTTTCCAGCGGTTCACGAAACGGCAGACGATCTGAAGGTTGCCTTCCTCATATTGCTTATCGCTATCGATCCGGTCCAATGACGGAAGAAGCTGCTCGTCATCGTGATCTCCCCGGAATTGGAGTCTGATCCCGGTTAGAGCGCATTCGCCCCCTTGCTTTTCCAAGAGTGCCCTCACGTATGCATCGAGGCTCGTTTTCGACATCCAAAGTTCTTTAATTTTCTTAGTCAAGGTGACGAGCTGGCCATTCGAGTTGCGAACCGTCCCCACGGTCATCTCGACCATCTCATAAATAGATTTCTCCATCGAATCGTAGATTTTAGCGTTCGACGCCTTACCCTTGCCGCTCGCGACAAAACGAACGTCCACTCGCTCCATCTGCGGCCTAACAAGCAGCCAGCAAAATGAGTGAGCGTCCAGTAATCTTACATCGGATAGACCGGGCATCTCGCTCAGAGCGACACGAATCTCATCCAGCGCGCCAAGGTAATCTCGGTAGTTTCCCCAGGAGCATTTCCATGCTGTCCTAACATCTACTTCGAGTGCATGGAACGCCTTGTCGAAAGTCGTCGATCCAATTGGCATGAACAATTGCGAGTCCCTAATCTTACTGCGTCAGTAATCGGGAATTCTTACTGTCTTGCGGATCGGCGCATTGCAACAAGGGCATCTCGGGAGGGTCCTGGCGAGAGCGACGATGA
>JBARIB010000437.1:0-1910 GCA_049799535.1 Allostellaceae bacterium
GCCGGCCGGAACTCCGCCGCCGTCGCAGGCGCAGGCGCCGGACGCGCCCGCCACCGCACCGTCCACCGCTGTGGAGGTGCAGAAACTTTGATATAAGAGGAGGATGAGCGAGCCGCCCGAGACTTACGATCCAGAGAATTGCGCGCGTTTCCTGCGCGATCTGGGCGCCTCGACCGCGCGCGTCCTGCCGATCGCCGAGGCGGCATTGGCTCTTGCCTCGTTCGATCGGCCGCGAGTTGGTCCTGCGCATTACCGTGAGCATTTGCAGCTGCTCGCCCGGGATGTCGGCCGGCACGCGGGCGCGGGGGGTGACCTTGCGGCGCGCGCCCGTGCCCTCAACGAGATCATTCTCTTGAAGTACGGGTATTCCGGCGACGAGCTGACTTATGACGACCTGCAGAACGCCAATCTGATGCGGGTCGTCGACCGTCGGAAGGGGTTGCCGGTCGCGCTCGGCATCCTTTACATGCATGCCGGCCGCGCGCAAAACTGGGACACGGTCGGACTGGCCTTCCCCGCCCATTTTCTGATCCGCCTTTCGGATGGCCCGGATCGGATCATCCTCGACCCGTTCCACGGCGGCCAAGTCTGCGGCGCAGCCGAACTGCGCGAGCTGCTAAAGGCGGCGGCCGGCCAAGAAAGCGAACTGCGCCCGGAGCATTACGCCCCGGTTTCGGACCGCGATGTGCTGCTGCGCCTCCAGAACAATCTCAAGGCGCGCCTGATCCAAACGCAGCGCCACGAGCGCGCGGTCACGGTAATCGAGACGATGTTGATGCTCGCCCCCGACCTCGCCGAGTTGTGGCGCGAGGCCGCGATGTTGCACACCGGGCTGGGCAATATGCGGGCGGCCGCGGCGGCGCTCGAACAATTCGTGCTGCGCGCCGCGGACGGTAGGGCGCGACACCAGGCCGCGGCGATGTTGCAGCAGTTACGAACAAAGTTGAATTGAGCTTCGGGGACGGACGCCCCGGGCCTGAAACTGGAGGTCGGCATGGCGCTCGCCGTCGCAATCCAGATGGATCCGATCGACACGATCAACATCGATGCGGATTCGACCTTTGCGCTCGCACTCGAAGCGCAACGGCGGGGACACGCCCTCTTCCACTATCTGCCGGACGCGCTGACGTTGCATGACGGGCGGCTCTATGCCCGCGCCCGACCGCTCGAAGTCATGCGCCGGCACGGCAATCACCACCGCTTCGGCGCCTTCGAGGAGCTCGATCTCGCCGGCGTCGATGTGATCCTGATGCGCCAGGATCCCCCCTTCGACATGGCCTACATCACGGCCACCCACCTTTTGGAGCTGTTGCCGGAAGACGGACCGCTCGTCGTCAATGATCCCGCGGCGGTGCGCAATGCGCCGGAAAAGCTCTTCGTGCTGCGTTTCAAGGAGCTGATGCCGCCGACGCTGCTGACACGCGACCGCGATGCCATCCGGGCCTTCTGGAAGGAGTACGGCGACATAATCCTCAAGCCCCTGTTCGGCAATGGCGGTGCGGGCGTGTTCCGGCTGCGGCCGGGCGACGAGAACCTGACGGCGCTGCTCGAAATGTACGAGTCAATCCAGCGCGAGCCGGTCATGGTGCAGCGCTACATCCCGGAGGTCCGGCAAGGCGACAAGCGGATTATCCTGGTCGAAGGCGAAGCAATGGGCGCCGTATTGCGGGTACCGCCCGAGGGCGAGGCGCGCGCCAATCTCCATGTCGGCGCCCTCCCGATCAAGACCGAGCTGACGGCGCGGGATCATGAGATTTGCGCCGCCATCGGCCCCACTTTGCGCGCCGAGGGCTTAGTTTTTGTCGGCATCGATGTGATCGGTGGGTGGCTCACCGAAATCAACGTCACCTCACCGACCGGCATCCAGGAAATCGCTCGGCTCGACGGTATCGAGATCGCGCCGAAGATCT
>JBARIB010000438.1:0-5409 GCA_049799535.1 Allostellaceae bacterium
CCATCGCTGCACTCGGTGCCTCGGCGGCCAGCACGACACCGACTGCGGCTGTCTCGGATGTATCGGCTGCCGCAGAGGCAGAGCGGCGGCAGCTGACCGTGATGTTCTGCGATCTGGTCGGCTCGACCGCGCTGTCGGCACGGCTCGATCCCGAGGATCTGCGGGAGATCATTGCGGCCTATCACCGCGCCGTCGCCGAGGTCGTCGCGGGGTTCGACGGGTTTGTCGCCAAGTGTATGGGCGATGGCGTTCTGATTTATTTCGGCTACCCGCGGGCGCACGAGGACGACGCCGAGCGGGCGGTCCGGGCCGGGTTGGGTGTCATCGACGCGGTCGGCCGCCTCGATGTCAAATCCGTCGAGCTGCAGGCGCGGGTCGGGATCGCGACCGGCTTGGTGGTCGTCGGCGATCTGATCGGCGAGGGCTAGGCGCAGGAGCAATCGGTCGTCGGCGAGACGCCGAACCTCGCCGCCCGCCTGCAAGCCCTGGCCGAGCCGGACGCTGTCGTCATTGCCGCGAGCACGCGCCGGCTGATCGGCGACCTGTTCGAGTATCGAGATCTCGGCGCCGTCGAGGTCAAGGGTATCGCCGAGCCGGTGCCGGCCTGGCAGGTGCTGCGTCTAGGTGCGGTGGCGAGCCGGTTCGAAGCACTGCGCGGATCGGCGCTGAGCCCGCTGATCGGCCGCGACGAGGAGATCGACCTGCTCTTGCGCCGCTGGGCGCGCGCCAATGCAGGTGACGGCCAGGTCGTGCTGGTCTCCGGCGAACCCGGAATCGGCAAATCGCGGCTCGCCGCCGCACTGCAGGAGCGGCTGCAGGGCGAAGGGCATACGAGGCTGCGCTATTTTTGCTCGCCCTATCACCAGGACAGTGCGCTTTATCCGTTCGTCGACCAGCTCGGACGAGCATCGGGGTTCGCACCCGGCGATCTTCCCGCAGTCAAGCTGGAGAAACTCGAGGGTCTGCTGGCCCTTGCCGCCCCGCCGGACGAGGATGTGGCATTCCTCGCCGATCTCATGTCGTTGCCGGCTTCGGAGCGCCACCTGTTGCCCAACCTCAGCCCGCAGAGGAAAAAGGAACGGACGCTGGAGGCGCTGATCCGGCAGCTCGAAGGCTTGGCTCGCCGCCAGCCGGTGGTGATGGTGTTCGAGGACGCACATTGGGTCGATCCGACCTCGCGCGAGCTGCTCGATCTCACCATTGAGCGGGTACGCAGCCTGCCGGTGCTGCTGATCGTGACGTTCCGCGCCGAGTTCCAGCCGCCCTGGATCGGCCAGCCGCAGGTGACCATGCTGGCGCTCAATCGCCTCGACCGGCGTGACCGAACTGTGCTGGTCGGACAGATCGCCGGCGGCAAGGCATTGCCCGACGAGGTCGTCTCCCGGATCGTCGACCGCACCGACGGCGTGCCGCTGTTCGTCGAGGAATTGACCAAGAGCGTTTTGGAGAGCGGTCTGCTGCACGAGGAAAACAATCGCTATGTGCTCGACCGCGCTCTGCCGCCGCTCGCGATCCCGACGACATTGCACGACTCGTTGCTGGCGCGGCTCGACCGCCTGGCGTCGGTGCGGCTGGTGGCGCAGATCGGCGCGGCGATCGGACGCGAGTTTTCTTACCCGCTGTTGCGCGCTGTCTCTCGTCTCCCCGAGGACGAGCTGCAGACGGCACTCGGCCGCCTCGTCGCCTCGGAGTTGGTGCTCCAGCGCGGCATGCCGCCCGAGGCGATCTATACCTTCAAGCACGCACTGGTGCAGGACGCGGCGCATGGCAGCCTGTTGCGCAGTTCTCGGCAGCAGTTGCACGCGCAAATCGCTGAAGCGCTCTTAACTCATTTCCCCGAGCTGATGGAAACCCAGTCCGAACTCTTCGCGCAACATTACGAGGTGGCCGGACTCGTCGAAAAATCTATTGCTTGTTGGGGCAGGGCAGGTCACGCCTCCGCCGGCCGCTCGGCGATGGCGGAGGCGGCGGCGCAATTCCAAAAAGGGCTGGACCAGCTGGCGCTATTGCCAGAAACCCCTGAACGCCAGCGCCAGGAGCTCGAATTTTGCAGCGCCTTGGGCGCGGCGTTGCGCTTTGTCAAAGGCCAGGGCGCGGCGGAAGTCGGTCATGCCTTTGCCCGCGCACGAGAGCTGTGGGAGCGGCTGGGTTCTCCCTCGGAGTTCCTTCACGTTCCTTATGGGCAGTCTCGCTATCACGTGTACCGCGGCGAAATCGATTTGGCGTTGCGCCTGGATGAGGATTTGCTGCAGGTCAGCCGTCAACGCAACGATTCCGGCGGGCTCGTTCTAGCTCACCAGGCCTGCGGTTCAGGCCACATGCTCCGCGGTAGGTTTGCCTCATCCCGATCGAATCTGGAAGCAGCGCTTGCTCTTTACGATCCGATCTTCCACCGCTCGCTGGGCAACCAGACCGGAAGCCACCCCCAGGTGGTAGCACAGGCGCTCGTGGGGATCGACCTTCTCTGTTTGGGCTATCCCGACCAGGCATCAGCACGGAGCAGAGCAGCCATCGCCGAGGCTCGGAAGCTGGCTCATCCGCCGTCTTTGGCTTCGATCTTGGGAGTCGGCGCCGTACCGCTTACGCTCCTCGGAGAGGACGCAGTCCTCGGCGAGTGGGTAGACGAGCTGGTTGCAGTGGCGATCGAGCAACCATTCTGGATCGCGGTGGGAACAATCTATCGCGGCTGGCTCAAGGCCAAGAATGGCGATGTGGCGGAGGGGATATTGCTTCTCCGCAGCGGTTCGGCGGCCTACCACGCCACCGGGGCCGAGTTGTGGATGCCGCCTTTCATCACCCTCCTTGCCAGGGCGTGTGAGATCGCAGGGCAAGTTGAAGAGGCCGTAACCCTGTCAGACGGTGCGTTGCAGACCGTCGAAAGGACAGGAGAGCGCTGGCTGGAAGCGGAGCTCTATCGGCACAAAGGCCAGTTGCTGTTGCAGCAAGGGCATTCCGAGGCCGCGGAGGAGCTGTATTGCAAAGCCCTCAGCATCGCCCGTGAGCAGGAGGCCAAGCTCTGGGAATTGCGCGCCGCCCTGAGCCTCGCCCGGCTCCGCCGCGACCAGGGCCGCCCCGCCGAAGCCCGCGACCTCCTCGCACCGGTCTACGGCTGGTTCACCGAGGGCTTCGGCACGCCCGACCTAAAAGAGGCAAAGGCGCTGCTGGTCGAGCTTGCCTGACCCGCTCCCGCCGTTCGCTCAAAGAAGGTCGAGGAACTGGGCGCGGCTGAGGCGAGCTTGCCGCAATATCGCGCGAAGTGTGCCGGGTGGTAGATCGTTCCGATGTACTGGCACGACTGTTTGCCGGCTGGAATCATTGCGATGCCGCAGGAAATGATGCGACCCCTTGGCTCGGATCACCTCGAAGCCGGCCCGCTCCAGCGCCGCGATGACTGCGTGCCCGGACAGCGCCGGCAGCGCTCTCATGCGTCCGCGGCGGTGACCGGCACAAGTTGATCGATCGGCGAGGCGAGATCCCGGTCAGGGGGTGGAATGAGCTGGCCATCTTCCCGCATCACCTCCAGGCACAGCTCGATCGCCTCCCGCGCGTTCGCCTGCGCTTCTTCCAAGGTTTCGCCATAGGTAACGACCGGGGGCAGCTTGGGGCAGGTGACCGTGAACCCGCCTTCGGGTTCGGGCCGGAAGTGGCAGAGATAAGCAACAAGCGCCTGCTGGCCTGACTTCTTTCGCTTCATCGAGCCCCATTTCATTGGGCGCCATCCCCCCGAAGCGCGGTATTATTGCACCGAGATCCCGTCTGGCGAAACCGGGGAAGCCTTTGGATATCGCCACCTGGCTGCGCGGCCTGGGTCTGGAGCAATACGAGGCCGCCTTTCGCGACAACGATGTCGACGCCGAGGTTCTGCCGGTGCTGACGGCGGAGGACCTGATCGGCCTTGGCGTAACCTCGATCGGCCATCGCCGCAAGCTTCTGGCCGCGATCGCCGCGCTCGGAACGGGCTCGCCCGTGGCACCGCGCGGCGCACCGCCGCCGGCTGATGCCGAACGCCGGCAGCTGACCGTGATGTTCTGCGATCTGGTCGGCTCGACCGCGCTCGCGGCGCGCTTGGATCCCGAGGATCTGCGCGAGGTCATCGCCGCGTATCACCGCGCCGTTGCCGAGACCGTCGGCGGGTTCGATGGCTTTGTCGCCAAATACATGGGCGACGGCGTTCTGATTTATTTCGGCTACCCGCAAGCGCATGAGGACGATGCCGAGCGGGCGGTCCGGGCGGGACTGGGCGTGATTGATGCCGTCGGTCGCCTCGATGTCAAATCCGTCACGCTGCAAGGGCGCGTCGGCATCGCCACCGGGCTGGTGGTCGTCGGCGATCTGATCGGCGAAGGCTCGGCGCAAGAGCAATCGGTCATCGGCGAAACGCCGAACCTCGCTGCCCGGCTGCAAACCCTGGCCGAGCCGGACGCGGTCGTCATCGCCGCCGGCACGCGCCGGCTGATCGGCGATCTGTTCGAATACCATGATCTCGGCGTGATCGAGGTGAAGGGCATCGCCGGGGCGGTGCATGCCTTGCAGGTGCTGCGCCCGAGCGGCGTCGAGAGCCGGTTCGAAGCTTTGCGCGGGTCGGCGCTGACCGCGCTCGTCGGCCGCGACGAGGAAATCGATCTGCTGTTGCGGCGATGGGCGCGCGCCAAGGCGGGAGATGGTCAGGTCGTGCTGATCTCCGGCGAGCCCGGCATCGGCAAGTCGCGCATCGTCGCGGCATTGGCGGAGCGCCTCCACGCCGAGCCATATCTCCGTCTGCGCTATTTCTGCTCGCCCTATCACCAGGACAGCGCGCTGTTCCCGTTCATCGACCAGCTCGGCCGGGCATCCGGATTCGCGCGCGATGATCCGCCCGCGACACGGCTCGAGAAGCTCGAGGCCTTGCTCGCGCAAGCCGCGCCGCCGGACGAGGATGTGGCGTTCCTCGCCGATCTGCTGTCATTGCCGGCTACGGAGCGCCACCCGCTGCCGAACCTCAGTCCGCAGCGCAAAAAGGAACGGACACTGGAGGCGCTGATCCGGCAGCTCGAAGGTCTTGCACGCCAGCAGCCGATTTTAATGGTCTTCGAGGACGCCCACTGGATCGATCCGACCTCGCGCGAATTGCTTGACCTTACCGTCGAGCGCGTCCGCACCATACCGGTGCTGCTGATCGTGACCTTCCGCCCCGAGTTCCAGCCGCCTTGGACCGGCCAGCCGCAGGTGACGATGCTGGCGCTCAATCGCCTCGACCGGCATGACCGCACGGCCCTAATCGAGCAGATCGTCGGCGGCAAGGCATTGCCAGCCGAAGTCATCGACCAGATCGCCGAGCGCACCGACGGCGTGCCGTTGTTTGTCGAGGAATTGACCAAGAGCGTCTTGGAGAGCGGTGTGGCGCCGCTCGGGATCCCAACAACCTTGCAC
>JBARIB010000439.1:0-2659 GCA_049799535.1 Allostellaceae bacterium
CCCTGATCCTGGCCTTGTTCGGCGGCGTCGGCAGCCTGTGGGGTCCGGTGATCGGCGCGGCGGTGCTCGTGCCATTGGCGGAGGGATTGAACGGCGAGCTCGGCGACGTCCTGCCGGGCATCCAAGGCGTCGTCTACGGGGTCGCCATCATCGCCATCATCCTTTGCGCGCCGGAAGGCGTGTATTGGCGCCTGCGTGACCGCTTCGCTAGGCGACAGCCGGAGCTTCCTGCCCCGGCCGATCTCGGTCTGGCAGTGTCAGCTATGCCGACCTCAAGCCCGGCGCGGACGGGCAGCGGCGGCGACCTCCTGGTGCTGCACGGCATCGGGATCTCGTTCGGCGGGCTAAGCGCGCTCGACGATGTCGATCTTGTTGTCCGGGAGGGCAGCCTGCATGGCGTCATCGGGCCCAACGGTGCCGGCAAGACCACCTTGTTCAATGTCATCAACGGCTTTCTTAGCCCGGATCGCGGCACGATCGGATTTGCCGGAGCACCGCTAGACGGCTTGCGGCCGAGCCAAGTGTGCCGGCGCGGTATCGGTCGCACTTTTCAGGTCGTGCGGGCCTTTCCGCGGATGACCGTGCTGGAAAACGTTATCGTCGGCGCCTTTGTCGGCGCCCGCGACGATATTGCCGCCGAGCGCATGGCGAGAGGCGCGCTCGATCGCGTTGGGCTTACCGACAGGGCTGCCGCCGTCGCCGCCGGGCTCACCATGCGTGAGCTGCGGCTTATGGAATTGGCGCGCGCATTGGCTCCTTTGCCGCGGATGCTGTTGCTCGACGAGACATTGGCAGGCCTCGGCCATGACGATCTCGCCGGGATTCTCGGCGTCATAAGGCAGGTACGAGAGGAAGGCGTGACCGTGCTGATCATCGAGCATACGATGCAGGCGATGGTGCAGCTCGTCGACGAATTCAGCGTTCTCGACCATGGCCGTCTGATCGCCGCGGGGCGGCCCGACGATGTCGTGCGCGACCGCCGCGTCATCGAAGCCTATCTCGGCCGGCGCTGGATGGACCGGGTCGCCGATACCGCAGCCTAGGGGAGGAATGTCGATGAATAAGGGACCGACGCGACGCGAGTTCGGCACGGGGCTGGCCGCCGCCGGAGCAATGGGCCTGGCAGCCAGGAGGGCGATCGCCGAGGCCAAGGAAGTGAGAGTGGCGATGATCGCTCCACTCTCCGGCCCCTGGGCCCGGCAGGGTCAGTTGATGCGCATGGGCGCCGAGATGGCGATCGAAGAGATCAATCAGAAAGGCGGCATCAACGCATTGCAGGGCGCTAAGATGGTTCTCGTCGTCGCCGATGCCGGCGACAGCACCGAGAAGGCAAAAAACGCGGCGCAGCGGCTTTTGGCGCAGGACCCCGACCTCGTCGGCGGCACCGGTGCGTGGCTCAGCTCCTTCACCCTGGCGGTCACCGAAGTGACCGAGCGCGCGCAGCTCCCGATGCTGACCCTGTCCTATTCGGACCTCATCACCGGCCGCGGCTTCAAATACGTCTTTCAGACCTCGCCGACGGCGGGCCATCAGGCCGCCGAAACTCTGCCGACAGCGCTCAAGCTTGCCGAAACCGCCACCGGCAAACGGCCCACGACGGTCGGGATCCTGATGGACAATACCGCGGCGCCGACGAGCTTTGCCAAGCCGTTGCGCGAAGGTGGGCTGGAGAAGCTCGGCCTCAAGCTGGTCGTCGATCAAGTATTTACGCCGCCGCTGTCGGATGCCACGCCACTGATCGAAAAAGTGCGGACGGCGCGGCCCGATTTCCTCCTGCTGCTTCTGTCGGCGATGCCGGACAACAAGCTGGTATTGGAAAAATTGGACGAGTTCAAATTAAGCAAGGGCCGACTGCCGTTGGTCGGAAACGGATCGCCGCTCGGCACTCCGGAGCTGAAGAACACGATCGGGGCCGATCTTCTGGAGGGGCTTCTCTTCAGCGTCGCCGACTGGCCATTCAAGGGCGACGAAGAGATTGTCGAGCGCTTCAAGAAGCGCACCGGCGAGCCCTGGATGACGCAGGACGGCATCTCCGCTTATGGCGATATGTGGATCCTGAAGGAAGCCGTCGAGCATGCCGGCGCAGCCGATCGCGTCAAGGTCGCCGATGCGATGCGCACGATGAATTTGACCTCGGGTCCAGCGGCGCGGTCCTTCCCGGGGCCGATACGCTTCGACGAAAACGGGCGACGCGTCGACGTGCCGATGATCTTCGCGCAGTGGCAAAACGGGGTGCCGGTCACTGTCTTCCCGGCCGAACTCGCCCTCGCCAAACCGTATTGGTTGAAGGAGGCTTGACGGGACCCGGTCCTCGGCGTCTGCGAGGCCGAGTTTCTACCGATCGGCATTGTCCTTCGACAGGAGCGACTCGGCGAGCCGCACCCAGTAGCTGGCGCCCAACGGCAATATCTTGTCGTTGAAATCGTAGTGCGGGTTGTGCAGCATCGCCCCGCTCTCGGCATCGCCATTGCCGATCCAGATATAGGCGCCCGGCTTCTTTTCGAGAAACCACGCGAAATCCTCGGCCGCCATCATGCCGTAAACTGCTTCGATGGGATATTTCTCGAGGACGCCCTCCTCGATCATCAATCGGGCGCCGCCTTCATTCTCCTCAGCGGGCTGAAAGATGAAATAGATCGTGCCGGCAAAGTTTCGCGTT
>JBARIB010000440.1:0-2981 GCA_049799535.1 Allostellaceae bacterium
GCGCGCCGACCCGGTCCACCAGGTAGTTGTTCCAGATCCCCTGCCGCCGGTCGCCAATCGCCAGCGCCTTGATGCTAGCCATCCCGCGCAGCGATTCAAAGAAGTGTGAGTTTTCGTTCGCGGCATAGACGATCGCCTCCTCGTTGGCCCGGCGGTAGAGTCGGTAGGCGAGGCTGCGCATCAGGGCGTAGATGCAGGTCGTGATGACTGCCAGCACGGCGAGCCACGGAGCGTAGAGCCACATCATGCCCACGAGTGCGAACGCCATCACGCCGTCGACCACGAGGAAGATCGAAGCGGTGCTTAGCGTATGCTGGATCATATCGATCGAGGAGAAACGCGACGCCACATCGCCCGCATGCCGGCGCTCGAAGAAACTGAGCGGCAAGCTAAGCAGGTGCCTGAAGAGGCTCATCTTCCATTGTAGCGTCAGGCTTGAGCCGGCGACCATCATCGCCCAGGAGCGCACAAAGTCGATCAGTGCACGAAAGGCGAGCACGAGCCCGACTCCGAGTGCGATCAGCGTCAGCAGGTCGAGGTCGTTCGAGACGACAACATCATCAAGCACAAGCTGGAAAGCGATCGGGGTCGCGAGGCCGACGCCCTCCAGAACCAGAGACATCACCAGCACCTGGGTCGCCGCGGCGGCAAACCCATCCGTACGTCGCAGCAGCTCCCAGATCCGGACCCGCGCGCGTTCCGTCTTGCGCTCGAAACCCTGGGTTGGCCAGGCTTCGAGCACGATCCCGGTGAAGCGCTTGTCCACTTCCTGCACCGGCAAGTATCGGCGGCCCACGGCCGGGTCATGAATGATCATGCGGCGCCTGTGCACTCGGATGAGCACGACGAAATGTTTGTGATCCCAGTGCAGGATGCAGGGCAGCCGAATCCGTCGCAGGTCCGGCAGCTCGGCGCGCAGCGCACGAGTCGCGAGCCCCATGCTTGAGGCTAGCCCGATGAGGTCGTGCAGGGTCGTGCCCCTGAGCGACACGCTGTAGCGCTGTCGGAGCGCCGGCAGGTCGATGCGATGGCCGTAGCGCCCCGCGATCATCGCCAGGCAGGCAAGACCGCATTCGGCTGTCTCGGTCTGCAGGACGAGCGGCATTTTGCGCCGGACCAACATCGCGGCCTGTAGCATGCGGTCGGAAAGTGTCATGCGATACCCCGGTTAGAGCCCATGCGCGGCGCGGCCGATGTCGTAGAGCGGATCGAGGATCCATTGGTAGAGTGGCCGCCGATCGAGCAGCGCATAAGCTTGGACCCGCATGCTGGCCGGCAGCTTACGTTCCTCTCCGTACACGCTGACAAGCTGGGTATCGGGCTTGACGATGACGCGATAGAACGGGCCAGTCTGCTTGGTAGGCTGCGCCCCGGTCAGCAGGCTCTGCACCTCCTCGGGAGTCAGGGCAGCGTCCGAGACGGTCACCACAGTACCCCAGTACTCGCCAAATTTCTGATAAGGGAAGGCGCTGTATCGCAGAAGTACACGCTCGCCCTTGTAGATAAATCCAACAGCGCTGCTCGGGGCCAGGAGCTCGGCGTGCATGTTGGCATCTTCGGGCACGATCTTCAGCAGCGGCGAACCGCTGCCGACCACCTGCCCTGGATGCCCTACGATCGCGGTAACCACGCCAGCTTCGGGCGCGTGGATCTCAATCGAACGACGCGCCTCGCTGTTCGCGAGCTTTTCATCGGTATCGAGAACCTTGGTCTTCAGTGCATCGATCTCGTCGGCGGTTGAGATCGCGATGGTTGCAAGTTGGTACTGGGCATCGTTCAGCTCACCTTGCAGTCGCAGCTTGCTGCTCTCGAGCTCCTGCAGCTTGGACTGCGATTGCATCCAGGCTTGCTGGCGTGAATCCATTTCATTCAGCGATGCCTGGTGACGTTCGACCAGGCCGAGGAACAGATTGTATTCTTTGGCGATCGTCTTGAAAAAGCCCTGCTGCAGCGTGACCTGCTCTCCGAGCTGATCGATCTGCACCTTCAGATTCTCTATCTTCTGCCGCAGCTGCTTCTGCGTCTCCTCGCTCATCCGGGTCTTGCGATTGATCTGCTGGGTTAGCATCTCCCGCGTGGCGATCTGCGCATTGATGATCTGCTGCTGAGTGCTGCCCTCCTTGGTGGCGATGTCCAAATTCAGCGTATACAGCAAGGCGCCCTTCTCCACAGCTTCGCCTTCTCGCACCGCAAGCGCTGCGATCCAGCCAGAGGAGGGCGAAGAAATCGTCATCAGGCCGGCGCTCGGCAGGATCGTGCCTTCCATATCTACGCGGCGGGCGTAACTGCCTAATGTGATCAGCGCGGCGAATGCTACTGCTAGCGTCACCGACGCGAGACTGGTGAACATCGCGGGAAGGCCCAAGTCCAGCACCGGGCGGCCCTGCCACGCCAGCTCGCGGGCCCGCAATGTTTCCGGTCGGAACAGATTTCGCGGCGAGGCGCCTATGTTTGTCATTACCCTTCGCTGGTCTTTTCTCGGTCGACCACATGCAGCTGGAGTCGCGCTGGCTGTTGCGCTTTACAGTCGCCCCCACCCGGCAATCGCCGTCGGGTGGTAACCTACCTTAGCCGACATCCCCCAGATTCCAGTGCCTAGGGGGCGCCCATCGTCAACTTTTTGGACATCCGTGGCAACAAAGAAGTTTGTTCGCGAGCGTGCCGTTCTTGGCACCAATTTTAATCATTCGTGCGACTGGCTGAAGCCGAAGTAGCCGGCCCAGCCCCGCAGGGTATGGAACTAGTGGTTTGTAACGCATAAGAAGATAGTATGATCGTGCTCATGAAGAGCACGATTGAACTGACGGAATCGGAACGTATGGAATTGAGCCAGCGGGCGACGAGCCGGAGCGGCCGAGCCGACGATGGACGGCGCGCGCGGCTGCTATTGCTGCTGGAAGCAGGCCATAGCTGGGCGCAGATCCGCGACAAGCTGGACTGCAACGATGCGTTTATCGACCGCTGGAGCAAGCGATTTGGGC
>JBARIB010000441.1:0-6720 GCA_049799535.1 Allostellaceae bacterium
GGCAGAGTGCGACGAGCGAGATCCTGAGCGTCATCTCGCGCTCGCCGACGGACATCCGGCCGGTGTTCGAGGGCATCGTCGCGCACGCCGCAAGACTGTGCGAAGCGGAATTCAGCGCCGTGGCGCAGTTCGACGGCGCGCTGCTCCATCTCGTAGCCGTCCACAGCATGTCGCCGGAGGAGACCGCGGCGTTTCACAGCCTCTTCCCGCGAGCACCCGGCCGGCATTTTGTCATGGGGCGCGCCTTTGTCGAGGCGCAGCCGGTGCATATCGAGGACGTGCTGGCCGAGTCCGACTATGATTCCCGTACGCTCGAAGTGCTGCAATCGGTGGCGAAGTACCGGTCATTTCTCGGGGTACCGATATTCCGCGAGGGTCGGCCGATCGGCGTCATCGGCTGCGGACGGCGCGAGGTCAAGCCCTTCACCGCAACCCAAATCGAGCTCGTCAAAACCTTCGCCGATCAGGCCGCCGTCGCCGTCGAGAACGTCCGGTTGTTCAACGAAGTGGAGAATCGAAACCGCGACCTTAGCGAGGCATTGGAGCAGCAGACCGCAACCGGCGACGTGCTGAAGGTCATCAGCCGCTCGACCTTCAACCTGCAACCTGTTCTTGCAACTCTCGCGGAGACCGCTGCCCGACTGTGTAGGGCGGAAATGGCGTATATCTTGCGCCGCGACGGCGACGTGTATCGGGCAGCCGCCGCCATCGGCTTCCCGCCGGAATATCAAGCCTTCATGCAGAAGCACCCGATAGCCCCCGGGCGGGGGTCGATCACCGGCCGCGTCGCGCTGGAGCATCGGGTGGTCCAGATCGCCGATGTAGCGGCCGATCCGGAGTACACTCTCGTGGAAGCAACGACGATCGGGCAGCAGCATACGGCGCTCGGTGTGCCTCTGCTGCGCGAAAACGAGCCGGTCGGCGTCATCGTCCTGGCGCGTACCAGGGTCGAGCCGTTCACCGACAAGCAGATCGAGCTGGTCACGACTTTCGCCGATCAGGCGGTCATTGCAATGGAGAATGCGCGGCTCTTGACCGAGACGCGCGAGGCGCTGGAGCAGCAGACCGCGACCACCGAGGTATTGCAGGTCATCAATTCGTCGCCCGGCGAGCTCGCGCCGGTGTTCGACGCGATTCTGGACAAGGCGCACACGCTGTGCGGCGCGACACTCGGGAGCTTGTTTCTGTTCGACGGCGAGCTGTTTCGTGCGGCTGCGACGCACGGCTACCCGGAAGATTTGGCGCAGCGGCTGCGCCAAGGCGTCGTCCTCGCCGCCACGACCCAGCTGCTGGATGACAGCGTCCGCTGGGTTCACAATCCCGATCTGAGGTTGCTCGACGCTCCGACCGCCCGCGCCGTTTCCGGACGCGGTGGCGTGCGCACCAATCTCATGCTGCCGCTGCGCAAGGACGGAAGGCTATTGGGCGCAATCTCCTGCAACCGCCAGGAGGTCCGGCCGTTCTCCGAAAAGGAGATTGCGCTGCTCGAAAATTTTGCCGCGCAGGCGGTCATCGCGATGGAGAACGCGCGGCTGCTGACCGAGACGCGCGAGGCGTTGGAGCAGCAGACCGCAACCACGGAGGTGTTGCAGGTCATCAATGCCTCACCCGGCGACCTCGCGCCGGTGTTCGACGCGATCCTGGAGAAGGCGCACAACCTGTGCGGGGTCGCGCATGGGAGCTTGCTGCTGTACGACAGCGAGAATTTCCGCGCCGCGGCGGTACGCGGGGTATCGGAGGCGCTCGCCGATCGGTTGCGGCAGGGCTACAGCCCGGGTCCCAATATGCCAAGTCGGCGATTGCTGGAGGGAGAGCGCGTCGCCCACGTCGCTGATCTCGCGGAAATCGACGATCCGATAGCCCGCGCCAACGTCGAGATCGGCATCAGAACCGGCCTGTGGGTGGCGCTGCGCAAGGACGGCGCGCTGCTCGGCGCAATCGCTGCCGGCCGGCGGGAGGTCCGTCCGTTTTCCGAGAAAGAGATCGCGCTGCTGGAAAATTTCGCGGCGCAGGCGGTCATTGCGATGGAGAACGCGCGGCTTCTGACCGAGACGCGCGAGGCGCTGGAGCAGCAGACCGCGACCGCCGAGGTATTGCAGGTCATCAACAGCTCGCCCGGCGACCTTACGCCGGTGTTCGAGGCGGTGCTCGACAAGGCGACACGCCTGTGCGACTTCGCCTTCAGCATTCTGTGGACTTATGACGGCAAGGCGTTCCACGCCGTTGCCATGCATGGGGTTCCGCTGCGTTATGCCGAATATCTGGCCGGGCGGGCAATCGTTCCTCCGCCGAATACCGAAGGGGCGTTCTCCCAGTTCGTGGCCGGCAGAGATTTCTTGCACATCCATGACGTTGCCGCGACGGAGCTGCATCGGCTGACCCCCCGCGCACGGGGGGCGGTTGAGATTGGTGGCGCGCGCACGAACATGCTGGTGGCGCTGCGCAAGGACGGAGTCCTCCTCGGGGCCATCGAGGCATACCGGCTGGAGGTGCGGCCCTTCTCCGACAAACAGATCGCCCTGTTGCAGAATTTCGCCGCGCAGGCGGTGATCGCGATGGAGAATGCGCGGCTCTTGACCGAGACGCGCGAGGCGCTGGAGCAGCAGACTGCCACTGCGGAGGTTTTGCAGGTCATCAACAGCTCGCCTGGCGAGCTCGCGCCGGTGTTCGATGCGATGCTGGAAAAGGCAATGCGGCTGTGCGGCGCCGCATTCGGCGTTCTGCAAACCTATGACGGGGAGGGGTGGCGGGCCGTCGCGGCGCGCGGCGTGCCACCAGCCTATGCAGAGTTCCTCAGGACCGCCCCGTTGACCTTTGGGCCAGGGACCGGACCAGCCAGGGTCCTTGCCGGCGAGCCCTTCGCCCACGTCGTCGATATCAAGGACACCGACGCCTATCGCGCCGGCGAGCCAAATCGTCGCGCACTCGCCGACCTCGGCAGTGCGCGCAGCTTTGTCATCGTGCCGTTGAAGAAGGACCGGGCAGTGCTCGGCGTCATCAACATCTATCGCCAGGAGGTGCGGCCTTTCTCGGAGAAAGAGATCGCGCTAGTGCAGAATTTCGCCGCCCAGGCGGTCATCGCGATGGAAAACGCGCGGCTTCTCAACGAGCTTCGCGACCGCACACACGACCTTCAGGAATCGCTCGAATACCAGACTGCGACCAGCGAGGTCTTGAAGGTCATCAGCCGCTCGACCTTTGATCTCCAGCCGGTACTCGATACGCTTGCCGAAACGGCCGCTCGGCTCTGCGACGCCGGCTACGGCGCGATCTACCGGCGCGATGGCGAGGTCTACCGCATAGCAACGGCCATTGCCTTTTCACCGGAAACGAAGGAGGCCGCCCGCAAGTTTCAGACATTCGTCGAACAGCATCCGCTTGTCCCCAACCGGGGATCGATCACGGGCCGGGTCGCGCTGGATCGCCGAGCAGTGCATGTCGTCGACACCGCTTGCGACCCAGAATACACGCTCAGCGAAGCGACAACGCTCGGCAATTTACACACTCAACTGGGAGTGCCGATGCTGCGCGAAGGCGAACCGATCGGCGTCATCGCATTGGCGCGCCAGCGCGTCGAGCCGTTCACCGAGCGGCAGATCGAGCTGGTCCGCACCTTCGCCGACCAAGCGGTCATCGCGATCGAGAATGCGCGGCTGATTACCGAGACCCGTGAGGCGTTGGAGCAGCAGACTGCGACCGCCGAAGTGTTGCAGATCATCAACAGCTCCCCAGGCGACCTCGCGCCGGTGTTCGATGCAATTCTGGAGAAGGCGCACGGCCTCTGCGGGGTCGCCTCCGGCAGTTTGCAGATCTATGACGGCGAAAAATTTCGCGCCGTCGCGACGCACGGGTTGCCGGAGCCCTTTGCGGAACGGTTGCGGCAGGGCCACCCGGGCCCCGGCGTCGGGCGACTGCTCGATCAAGGCTTTATACACAACACCGATTTGGCGGAGATCGACGATCCCTTTGCGCGGGTTGTAGTCGAGCTCGGCGGCCTGCGGACCACACTGCATGTGGCTTTGCGTAAGGACAATGCGCTGCTCGGTCAAATCGTCGCCGCCCGCCAGGAAGTCCGGCCATTCGCAGAGAAGGAAATCGCGCTGCTGCAGAACTTCGCGGCGCAGGCGGTCATTGCGATGGAGAATGCGCGGCTCCTCACCGAGCTGCGTGACCGAACGCGCGATTTGCAGGAGTCGCTCGAATATCAGACCGCGACGAGCGACGTGCTGAAGGTCATCAGCCGTTCGACCTTCGATTTGCAGCCGGTGCTTGACACGCTCGTTGAAACCGCCGCACGGCTGTGCGACGCCGAGATGGGCCACATTGCGAGGCGTGAGGGCGATGTCTACCGGGTAGCGTCAACTTTCGCGTTTTCGCCCGAATGGGACGCGGGCGTGCGGCGTCTGACCTTCGAGCCCGGACGCGGCAGCGTCGTAGCACGGACTTTGCTCGCGCGTGAGGCGGTCCAGATTGCCGATCTCACCGCCGATCCGGAATACGCTTTGCCGGAGGTGATCACCATCGGCAAGATGCGCACCGGGCTTGGCGTGCCACTGCTGCGCGAGGGCGAGCCGATCGGGGTTATTTACCTCGCTCGCCAACGGGTCGAGGCATTTACCGATCGACAGATCGAACTTGTCCGCACCTTTGCCGACCAGGCGGTGATCGCGATCGAGAACGCGCGGCTCCTCAACGAGCTGCGCGACCGCACGCGCGATCTTCAAGAATCCCTCGAATACCAGACCGCGACCAGCGACGTGCTGAAGGTGATCAGCCGCTCGACTTTCGACCTGCAACCGGTGCTGGATACGCTTTCTGAAACCGCCGCACGGCTCTGTGCGGCTGAGTTGGCGTTCATGACCCGGCGCCAGGGCGGAGCATACCGCTTTGTCACGGCCGTGGGTTCAACACCTCAGACCGCGGCAGATGCTGTCCGCCTCAAAGAAACCGTTCTCGACCGGCATACCTTCGTTGCAGGGCGCGCGTCGATTACCGGGCGGGTCATTTCCGAAGGCCGGACGGTACAGATCGCCGATATTGCCTCAGACCCGGAATATGCTCTGACCGACCTCATCACTATTGGAAAGATACGCACTCTGCTTGGCGTGCCCCTGATGCGCGAAGGATCCGTGATCGGGACGATGAGCCTCGGGCGCCAGCGGGTCGAGCCCTTCACCGAGAAGCAAATCGAGCTCGTCAGCACCTTTGCCGACCAGGCGGTGATCGCGATCGAAAACGCCCGACTCCTCAACGAGCTGCGCGACCGAACCGCGGATCTCGAAGAATCACTCGAATATCAGACCGCGACCAGCAACGTGCTGCAAGTCATCAGCCGTTCGACCTTCGATCTGCAGCCGGTCCTGACGACGGTCGCGCAGACTGCCGCTCGACTCTGCGAAAGCGAGATGGTGTTCATCTTGCGGCGAGATGGCGAAGTGTACCGGGCCGCGGCGGCGTTAGGATGGACGTCGGAATATCGGGAATTCCTCGAAGCTCACCCGATCGTCCCGAGCCGATCTACGCTCACCGGCCGCGTCGTGCTGGAGGGCCGGGCAATTCAAATCGCCGATGTCACTGCAGACCCAGAATACACGCTGACGGAAGCAACGACGCTGGGGCACGCGCGCACTCAGTTAGGTGTGCCGCTGATGCGCGAGGGATCGCCGATTGGTGTGATCATACTGTCGCGCACCAGGGTCGAGCCGTTCACCGAGCGGCAGATCGAGCTGGTGCGCACCTTCGCCGATCAGGCGGTTATTGCAATCGAGAACACTCGCCTACTCACCGAGACGCGCGAAGCCTTGGAGCAGCAGCAGGCGATCGCAGAGGTCTTGCAGGTGATCAATTCCTCGCCCGGCGATCTCGCCCCCGTCTTCGACGCAATGCTTGAGAAGGCGCTGCGATTGTGCGGAGCCGCCTTTGGGGTGCTCTGGATCTATCAGGGAGAAAAATCAAACGCGGTTGCGCTGCACGGCGTGCCCCCAGCCTTCGCGCAGGTGCTTACTCGGGGGGCCCATCCGATCAGCCCGGACAACGCCCTCGGTATCCTGCAGCGAAGCGACGGGATAGTACACTTGGTGGATGCTGCTGATACCGAACCTTACCGCTCAGGCGACCTGCTGCGCCGGGCGATGGTCGATCTCGGCGGGGCGCGCACCATGCTTGGCGTACCGCTGCGTACGGACAATGCCGCTCTCGGGGTTTTCGTCATTTATCGCCAGGAGGTGCGCCCGTTCTCTGACAAGCAGATCGCGCTGCTCCAGAATTTCGCCGCGCAGGCAGTCATCGCGATGGACAATGCCCGGCTCCTCGCAGAGATCCGCCAGCGTCAAGCGGAGCTGCGCGTCACCTTTGACAATATGGGCGACGGCGTCGCGATGTTCGACGCGGGCCTGCGCCTCGCCGCCTGGAACCTGAATTTCCAGCGGATTCTCGATCTGCCTGACGCACTTCTGGCGGAACGTCCCGCCTATGCCGACTATATCCGTATCCTCGCCGAACGGGGCGAATTCGGCAGCGACGATATCGAGGCGGAACTTAGCCGCCGCCTCCAAGCGACCGACCAGGAGTTGCGCCTAGAGCGCAAACGACCCGATGGCCGGGTCATCGAGGTGCGCCGGAACGCGGTGCCCGGCGGCGGCTTTGTGCTGATCTACGGCGACATCACCGAGCGCAAGCGGGCGGAGGCCGAGATCCGTGCCGCCCGCGACGCCGCCGAAG
>JBARIB010000442.1:0-6397 GCA_049799535.1 Allostellaceae bacterium
ACAAGAGAGTGACCGCCTTCATCGGCCCGTCCGGCTGCGGAAAATCGACTCTGATTCGGGTTCTCAACAGGATTTACGAGCTCTATCCGGGACAGCGAGCAACCGGCGAGGTGATCGTCGACGGAGAAAACATCTTGTCGCCCGGGGTCGATCTGAACCTTCTGCGGGCGAGAATCGGCATGGTCTTTCAAAAACCGACGCCGTTTCCGATGTCGATCTACGACAACATCGCCTTTGGCATCCGGCTGTACGAGAGGCTGCCGCGCCATGAACTCGAAGACCGAGTCGAATCGGCGCTGCGGCGTGCCGCGCTCTGGGAAGAAGTTAAGGACAAGCTGAAGCAGAGTGGGCTTGGGCTGTCAGGCGGTCAGCAACAGCGTCTATGTATTGCCCGGGCGATCGCAGTCCGACCCGAAATTGTGCTGCTCGACGAGCCCGCCTCTGCATTGGATCCAATTTCAACGCAGCGCATTGAGGAGCTTATCGCCGAACTCAAAGCAGATTACTGCATTGCGATCGTCACCCACAACATGCAGCAAGCGGCGCGCACCTCGGATTATACCGCCTTCATGTATCTCGGGGAGCTGATCGAATTCGACGAAACCGAACGTATCTTCACGCGTCCAAAGGAAAAACATACAGAGGACTACATTACCGGGCGGTTTGGTTGAGCCGGCGGAAATGGAAAAGGATAGGGATGGCCGATGGCTTCCGACCACATCGCGAGAGCTTATGATGAAGAGCTCCGTAAACTCAACAATACTGTCGCCGAAATGGGCGGGCTCGCCGAAAGCCAGCTCGGCACGGCGATTGAGGCAGTAATAACGCGCGACACCGAGCTTGCCGCACGTGTTGTCGAAGGCGATGTCAAAGTCGATGAGCTCGAACGCGAACTCGACAACCTCGCCATTCGGCTGCTGGCGCTGCGGCAACCTGTGGCGCGTGACCTACGTGAGATTTTTTCGGCACTAAAGATCGGAAGCGATCTGGAACGGGTCGGCGATTATGCGGCAAACGTCGCTAAGCGTTCGATTGCGCTAAGCCAGACGGCCGTTGTGAAACCGGTCTATGCGCTTCCCCGCATGGCCCATTTTGCGCAGCTGCTGATCAAGGATGTGCTTGACGCTTATGTCGAACGCGACGCCGAGAAGGCCTATTCGGTGTGGATGCGAGACGCTGAGCTCGATGAGATGTATTCGAGTCTGTTCCGCGAACTGCTTACCTACATGATGGAAGATCCGCGAAGTATCGGCTCGTGTACCCATCTTCTTTTCATGGCTAAAAACATCGAGAGAATTGGAGATCATGCGACCAACATCGCTGAGAACTTATATTATCTTGTTAATGGGACGCCGCTGGAGCAGATCCGGCCTAAGGGCGACATATCGAGCCTCGAAGTCGTAACCCCAGGTAATACGATAAAATGACAAAGCCGCTCGTTCTTATCGTCGAGGACGAAGCACCGCTCGTCACCTTGCTGCGCTACAATCTCGAAAAGGAAGGCTTTCTGGTTTGCGAAGCTGCCGACGGCGAGGACGCCCTGGTGCAAATCGCCGAACGTAAGCCCGATCTCGTCCTCCTCGACTGGATGCTGCCGCTGGTTTCCGGCATCGAAGTATGCCGTCGAATCAGGCGGTCTCCCGAGACTCGCTCTTTGCCGGTGGTCATACTGACGGCGCGGGGTGAGGAAACGGACCGGGTGCGTGGCCTGGACAACGGTGCCGACGACTATGTCGTGAAACCGTTTAGTCCCGGCGAATTAGTAGCCCGCCTGCGCGCTGTGATGCGGCGCGCGCAGCCAGGTTCCCTGGAAGAGGTGTTGCGCTTCGGGGATGTCGAGTTGGATACGGCGGCACATCGGGTCTCTCGCGCGGGCCACGCTGTGCACTTGGGTCCGACAGAGTTTCGCCTGCTTCGGTACCTGATGGCTCATCCGGGCCGGGTATTCTCGCGTGAACAGTTGCTGGACGCGGTCTGGGGCCATGACGTTTATGTCGAAGCTCGCACCGTAGACGTTCATATCCGTCGCCTGCGCAAGGCGCTAAATGCGAATGGCGGCGCCGATGTCGTGCGCACAGTTCGTTCAGCCGGCTACGCGCTAGATCACGCCCCGCACTAAGTTGTTATCATGGCGCGACGCGCCCGCCGCCTGACCGCACCGTGCCATCCGGCGCTTCGACGACGATTCGAATAAGCCGGTCGGTGCCACGGCGTTGCGCGGTTTCTGAGAGCGCCGCACGGAACACCGCAGCAGTGGCCTCATCCGGTGCCGCTATACACACCTCTACACCGGATGCGCAGGCGCGCACCGCGGCCGGGCCAACACGGTCAATCGCGAAAATGGCGAGCGAAACCGGGTCCAGGAAGTCAATCCTTCTCCGCGCTGCAAGTCTACCGAACAACGGAAGTTTGTGCAGCCCGCGAACTCTTGGCCTGGGTTTCGAACGACGATTCGCTACAAAATGCGCCAGCCTTGCCTCAAAGACAGCCTGCCGCCGAGGAGAGTGAAAGAGCTTCTTGGCCATCATGACACGCTCTGACCGCCTGATCACGCATCAATAGCAGGCGATGATGACGGTTTTCGGAAGGTTCCACATCTGGGGCTCGAAAAACTGTAACATACAATAGCTAGAAATAGGCGTAAGTTGTTTACAGTGGATGGTCAGGTGGCAGTAGGTGCAACTGTATTCCTTGGCCTCTGGTTGCAAAAGCCGCTTCGCATTGCCGCCGCCAACCCAAGCGGCGCGCGTTTAGCTGACGCGATTGCACATTACGTCGAATTGGAGCGCCCGGGCCCGGTGCTTGAACTCGGTGCTGGAACCGGCAGTTTGACGCGTGGACTGTTGCGGGGTGGCTGCCCGGCAGACCGTATGATTAGTATTGAGCGCGAACCACGCCTCGTTGAGATTCTGCGCCGTAAATTTCCGGGCGTGACGGTGATCGCAGGCGATGCCACGAGAATCGGTCAATACCTCACTGGCCGGGTCGAGCGCTTGTCTACGGTAGTTTCCAGCTTGCCAATCAAATGGTTCTCGCTCGAGGCGCAGCGAGCAGTGCTTGAACCATGTCTCGAGTTATTGGGATCAGACGGCCGGTTCCTCCAAGTCACCAACGCGTTTTGCTCGCCCTTGCCGATGGACCGCTTAGGGGTTGCCGGGCAGGAGATTAGCAGGATCTGGCTCAACCTGCTTCCGGCTCAGATTTGGGCTTATTCGCGGCGCTCAGAAATAACCATCGCTGGCGGACAGTCGTGACTCATATTGCGAAGATGAAGCAATATCGGACGATCTGGATTTCGGATGTGCATCTCGGAACTCGCGGCTGCAAAGCCGATTTCCTCATCGATTTCTTACGCTACACGGATGCAGATACAATCTACCTTGTCGGCGACATAATCGACGGGTGGCGGCTAAAACGATCCTGGTATTGGCCGCAGACTCACAATGACGTCGTCCAAAAAGTTCTACGCAAGGTCCGAAAGGGCACTCGTGTGATCTATGTGCCCGGCAATCACGATGAATGGCTACGCGATTACACGCTGTTGCAATTCGGCGGGGTGGAGGTCACGGACGAAGCCATTCACGTCACTGCCGACGGGCGTCGCTTATTGGTGATCCATGGCGATATGTTCGACGCCATCGTTAAGCACGCCCGCTGGCTGGCGTTGCTCGGCGACGGAGCCTATACCGGCGCGCTTTGGCTAAACCGTCATTTCAATGCTCTCCGCCGCCGCTTGGGATATCAGTATTGGTCGCTATCGGCCTATCTCAAGCATCGCGTGAAAAACGCCATGCAATACATCGGCTCCTTTGCCGATGCCGTCGTTGCCGAGGCAATTCGTCGAGGTGTCGACGGCGTCGTCTGTGGCCATATCCATTACGCTGAGATACGCGAGATAAACGGAGTGCTTTATTGCAACGATGGGGATTGGGTTGAGAGCTGCACCGCTCTCGTCGAGCATTTCGACGGAACGCTCGAACTCGTCAATTGGATCGAGCGGTGGGCACTCGATCCGCTGGCCGGGCGGATCCCTGCGACGGTGGCGGTCGAAACCGACGACGCAGTTCCCGTTCTTGTCGGCTCGAATTCGTGAGGCTCGCGCTCGTCTCCGATGCCTGGCGGCCGCAGGTTAACGGCGTTGCGCGTACGCTCGGCGTGTTGCAGAACGGGCTCGTAGCTGCCGGGCACCAAGTTGACACGATAACTCCTGACCGATTTCTCACAGTGCCGTGTCCAACCGACCCCAATGTTCAGCTGGCGGTCGGCGCGCGGCCGCACCTGATACGACTAATCGAAGCGCTGGCACCCGATGCGATTCATATCGCGACGGAAGGCCCGCTCGGCTTAGCGGCGCGCCGTTATTGCATGCGTAACAATTTTCAATTCACGACGGCCTACCATACCAAGTATCCGGAGTATTTATGGGCGCGGTTTGGGTTCCCGATGGCGTGGACCTATGCGGCGCTGCGCCTATTTCATCACAAGTCGAGCGGTGTAATGGTCGCCACGGAGACCGTGCGCCAAGAACTGGTCACGCGCGGTTTTGAACGGGTCGCTCTATGGACGCGGGGCGTCGACGTAACAACATTCCGTCCCGGTTGCCTGCCGGCTCTGGATCTCCCTCGCCCTGTATTTCTCTATGTCGGACGAGTAGCGGCGGAGAAGAATTTGCCGCGATTTCTCGACCTTGATTTGCCCGGCTCGAAACTGGTCGTCGGCGATGGGCATTTGCTGCCGGAAATGAAACGCCGATATCCCAACGTGCACTTTGCCGGATGTCAGGAAGGTGAAGTGCTGGTTCGGCACTACGCATCGGCGGATGTGTTCGTGCTGCCGAGCCGGACGGAAACATTCGGGCTCGTGCTGCTCGAGGCCCTCGCTTGCGGAGTTCCGGTGGCCGCCTTGCCAGTACCGGGGCCGATCGATGTGATCGGCGACAGCGGCGCCGGCATACTCGATTGGGACCTGCGTGCCGCAGCATTGGCCGCACTGAGAATCCCGCGCGAGGTTTGTCGCTCCCACGCAATGCGCTTCAGCTGGACAAACTCGATCGATCAGTTTCTCGGTCATCTCGTTCCGGTCCGCGGCGCTCCGCTCGAATGCCTCCATGGAGCACCTGCGCCTCATGCGGGGCTGGTATAACGGTGCTCGATTGCGTCTTTGATGCGCCGGCGGCTTTCTGTGGGGGACAAAGCTTCATTACCTTCGATCCCCGCAACTTCGGCTGCTAATTCGCTGTCCTTGATCTTGTCCCTGAGCCATTGGGAATAATCGCCTGCTCGCAGATGATGTAGCCAGGTGTGATCATCGACGCGCTCTGCGATCTGCACAAACATCACTAGGTTCTGCGCCCGAAGATTGAGAGCTTCCTCGGACCCACGAAAATAAAAGCTGTTGCCCTGGGCGAGTTCGCCTTCCGCATATTTGCGGCTGTGATGCTGACGATCCTGGCGTGGCTGGATCGTCGAGACGAGGCGCAGTTTGTGGGAATGTCTGCTCCACAGCAACGCCTGTCCTCGGTCGGGAGGACGCCCGAAGGGGGGTGGCGGGTCTTCGCCGACGGCTCGGCAGAAGGACGCGACGATGCGATCGGAATCGTCGCCCAGGGCGACGACATACTCGATTGCTTGCAGCGCTTCGGCAGCAACGTGCTCGGGATCGACGGTGATTAGAATGGTCGCGGCCAATTCGCGCGGAACACTCAGCCGGGCGCCGCCCCAATCCGACGGCAGCAGATGATGGGATTCATCGATGACAAGCCAATGCGGCCGAGCGGTCTCGACCCTTAGCCGAGAAAGGGCCGGCATCAGCTCAACGAGAAAGCGCGACCGGTCGGCGAGATCGATGCCGAGCAGATTTACAACAACGTTCTCTCCGGGGTTGCCGAGGCGCTCGACGATTTCGGGTAAGCGCGGCGGAACCTTAGTGTCGCCGAGCACTACCGGCCCTTCGAGATCGTCGTAGTCACCTTCGGGATCAACAATGCAGAATTGAAAACCCCGGCTGGCGATCTGCTCTATAAACCCCGCGGCGACTGTCGTTTTGCCGCCGCCCGATGTGCCCGCGATCAATACGCCGCCGCATAGCGGGTGCAACCTCACCGGCCTGCCCTCTGCATCCTTCGCCAGCTCGACGGTTTGGCGCTCTATTCGCGGAGCAATCTCGGCGAGATCACTGCCGAGAATATTCGCGATCGTCTCGGCGACCCCTGCTCCCCGCGATGCGCGCGTCACGATATCAGCGTCTGATTTTACCATCGGCAATGCATTCGCGACGGCGACTGCGCAGCCGCAGGCGCGCAGAAAAGCGTGGTCGTTCTCGGCGTCGCCGACACCAACGACATTGTGCGGCGCCAGCCGTAACTCCGCCAGCGCCGCTGCCAGACCGCTCGCCTTAT
>JBARIB010000443.1:0-1829 GCA_049799535.1 Allostellaceae bacterium
GGGCACCCTGCGGGTCGTCTTTGGCGCGGTGAATTTGACCACCGGGGCCGAGACATTCTTCGACAATGATCGCCATCTCCTATGCCCTGATCACGTGCTCGCCGGCAGCCCGCTGCCGGGTTTGCCGCCGGTCGACATAGAAGGGCAGCTCTTTGGCGGCAGCGCTGTTGCGGTGTTGGCACTTCAGGACGCCCGACCCGCCGACACGCTGTGCTTTGTGATCGACGGTTATGATCCGGTCCCCGGAGCTTGCGGCGGAATCAGCCGCACGGCGCGGGAAATCACCGCGATGCGCCACACTCACGACCTGCGCCGCAGGATCGCGTTATTGGGTGAGAAAGTCCCGGTTTCGCTGCGGGGGGACATCGAGGTTCGCCGATGCCTCTCCGAGGCGAGCAAAGCGACGATGACGATCCTGCATCTTGTCCACGAGGTCAATCCGGCTGAATTTGTCGCCAAGATGGCCGATTTCTCGCCGGCCGCGGTCATGCGGCGCTGGCGGGCAGGGGAAGGCGACATCGGAATGAGCCTTGCCCACCCGCGCTGGCTGGCGCCACCGCCCCGACACTCGGGCATTGTCGTTCACGAAGTGCGCGGCGGGTTGGCCGCCCCGCCGCGCTAAGGACACTTCCGGACGAAAATATCGTCTATCGTCGTCAGCGGATCTGCACGCGGCGGTTGCGATTTCTGAGCGCGTTCTCCTGGTCCCTTGCCTAACTGTCTGGCAGGACAAATATCTCCTTGGAATATTAAGATTTTTG
The DNA here is from genome assembly GCA_049799535.1 of Allostellaceae bacterium. Taxonomy (GTDB): domain Bacteria; phylum Pseudomonadota; class Alphaproteobacteria; order ATCC43930; family CGMCC-115725; genus AP-15. The sequence continues at coordinate 762 of JBARIB010000443.1, forward strand.
AGCTGGGATGATTTCGCCTTAAGATCGATCGAAGCGAGAACCGCTTCGATAGTTTGGATGTTCCCAAACTCGGGGGCCCACTTACGAGGTCATATGCTTTACGACGCTTACCAAATACACAACGACACCCTGGGTCCTATTCGCCTCATGGCAGAGTTCTTCCGCGGGGTGCTGACGCAGCCGTGGCCGCTGATCGAGGATGCGCCCTTGGTTCGCGGCGCCGCTGCAGCTATGGAGCTGCTCTCCAACTCCGGCATGTCGCATGACCGGCCGGACTTTGGGATCGAGTCCGTCACAAGTGGCTTGGAGGAAATCCCGGTAACCGAGGAAATCGCCGCGACGCATCCCTTTTGCAGATTACTGCACTTCCGCAAGGAGGGGACGCGCCCAGAGCCGACAGTTCTGCTGGTCGCGCCGCTGTCGGGTCATTTCTCGACGTTGTTGCGGGGTACCGTGCAGGCATTTCTGCCGGATCACAACGTCTACATCACCGACTGGGTAAATGCGCGAAATGTCCCGCTCCTCTACGGCCGGTTCGAGCTCGACGACTTTGTCGATGTGGTGATCCGCTTCCTCCGCCTCTTGGGACCGAGCATTCACGTCGTGGCGGTATGCCAGCCCTCGGTCCCCGTCCTGGCGGCGATTTCGCTGCTGGCGGCAGCGGACGACCCCGGCCAGCCGGCCTCGATGATCTTGATGGGCGGGCCCATTGATCCGCGGGCGAATCCGACCGAGGTCAATCGGTTCGCAATGTCGCATACCCTTGATTGGTTCGACCGCACGGTCATCACCACCGTGCCGGGGCGCTACCCCGGGGCTTTCCGGCGGGTCTATCCGGGTTTTCTGCAGCTTGCCGGCTTTCTCAGCATGAATTTCGACCGGCACGTCTCTGCGCACTGGTCAATGTTCCACAATCTGGTCAAGGGAGACGGGGACAGCGCAGCGGCGACCCGCGCCTTCTACAAAGAATACAGCTCGGTGATGGACCTGCCGGCGGATTACTACTTGCAGACGATCAAGCGTGTCTTCCACGATCACGATCTGCCGCTTGGGCGTTTTCGGATCCAC
>JBARIB010000444.1:0-9461 GCA_049799535.1 Allostellaceae bacterium
AGTTTGTCGATGACGAATTGGAGAGGTTACGTATTACCTTCGTTAAAGCTGCGAGAGAGTTCCTCTCGTTTATCGGCAGATACACTTATCCGCTTGGGCATACCGAGCGCAATGTGGTACTTGGGCATGACGAGCGAGAAGACCCCCGATCCCCCTGGAGACTCGAACGTGAGGTCGCGATTAAAGATCTGAATGATTCGGCCACTGCAACGGCAGAGGCATACGATGCGCTCGTCCGACGGGCGAGGCGAAAACTCGCTCCATGAGGTGGCTATGATTTGCAGTGATTGCCGCTCAGCGTCGAACATACCTTCACTCGCCCCGGCAATGACAGGTACCGGCGCGAAGGCGTCGTCGGAGGCGCAGTGAAGCAGGCTCGGCTTACCACCCGGCTCTCTAATTGAGATGAGCCGACTGATTGGGTTTTGACCCTGGAACGCCGCAAAAAGATAGAGGTGAATGTCTCCCGCTAGGACTCCAAGGCGGCGGCTCAGCCCGCCGCAATTTATACTGTATTAGGTCGACGTGACCCGACCGGCCTGATCAATGCGATGTTCGGGCCGATCCCGGTGAGCGGCCCTGGCTGGGATGGGCCCCGGTGTCGAAGAATCCCTTGCGTCACCCCAAGATATCCAGGCGAGAGCACCGGCAAATATTGTAAAGACCGCGATGATTCCGATCAGAACCGTGAGCTCCAGCGCTGACATTACTCCCTCCAATCTCAGCTAATCGATGAGCCGGCAAAAGCCTGTCGCACTGTCGAAGCCGCCGAATTGATATGGATCAATCAAATCGCAATTTGCCGACGAACACCCTGGCGGCTGCTTCGCTTCGCGACAGACGGCAGCGCAACAAGGTGATGCCGAGCTTTCGCTAGCGAACTCATGCAGCGCCGGAGACTCGCCGGAAGCGTCGCAGCGCGAGCCACAAAAAACCCCCACCGATCAGCGCGACGATCACGAACTGCGACCAAACCACTGCAAACCCAGCGCCGCGATAAAGGATCGCCTGCGCGAACGACACGAAATGCGTCGAGGGCGATGCCTGCGCGATCGTCGCCAGCCAGGGTGGCATGCTTTCGAGCGGCGTGTTGCTGCCGGAGAGCATGTTCATCGGCAGAAAGACCAGGATAAACAGCAGGCCGAGCTGCGGCATCGAGCGCGCAATCGTGCCCAGGAAGATGCCGATTGCCGTCGCAAAGAACAGGTAGATCACCACACCGAGCATGAACAGCGGTATCGAGCCGGCGATCGGAACACCGAGCAGCGTTTGCACGACAACACAGAGCGACAGACCCGCCGCCGCGGTAATCACGAGGACGTTCGCCCACACCTTGGACATGGCGATCTCGAACGGCGTCAGCGGCATCACCAGGAGATGGTCCATCGTCCCATGTTCGCGCTCCCGCACGACAGCCGCGCCCGCAAGGATGATAGCCAACATCGTGATGCTGTTGAGGATGCCCATCACGCTGGTGAACCACGCCGTCGTGACATTCGGATTGAAAGCGATGCGTACGACGAGATTGACCGGCGACAGCGGGCCGCCCTCCGCCCGCGAGAGGAAATTGTCGATCTCGGTCATGATGATCTGATGTGCATAATCGGCCCCGATCCCGGCCTGCACCATCGCCGTCGCATCGACGTCGAGCTGGATTGCGGGTTGGCGCTTACCCAGAACATCGCGCTGAAAATTCGGTGGAATGTCGATAACGAAGGTATACCGGCCGCTATTCATCAGCGGGACGATGTCGCGCTCGGCGATCGGTTGCGGGGTCTGGAAATAAGGCGGCAAGAATGCCTGCGCGATGCGGCGCGACAACTGCGAATGGTCCTCGTCGACGATGGCGATCGACGCATTGTGCACTTCCTGCGAACTGCTTTGCGCCTGCGCGACGATGGCGACCGAGAACGCGTAGATGACCAGCCCCAGCAGCACGAAGTCCTTCGAGAAACTGCGCAGTTCCTTGGTGCCGAGCCAGAAGATGTTGGCGAGCGTTCGCATTGAGTGGCGCCCGCCTAGCGTTCCTGCTCGCGCAGCAGCAGCAGGCTCAGAAGCGTCAAGGCCGGGATGAAAACCGCGAGGGCAACCAGCTTTGTGGCGAGGTCGGAGAAGCCAAGGCCTTTTGTAAAAGTGCCGACGCTGACCGGCAGGAAATAGGTCATCGGAAAGAGACGGCCCATGATCTGCGCCATGCCCGAGAGTGAGGAGACCGGGACCATCATTCCGGCGAACATCGTCGCCGGTAGCACGGTCAGAATGGCCGTGCCGAAGAGTGCCGCGATCTGGGTGCGAGCAAAGGCCGAGATCAGCATGCCGTAAGCCGTCGTCGCGCTGACGTAGATCAGCGTCCCGGAAACGAGCGTGGCAAAGTTCCCTTTGAGCGGCACTTTGAACACCACGAGCGCCATCACGAACATCAATGCAAAGTTGACCATCGCGACCGCGATGTACGGCAACTGCTTGCCTATCAGGAATTCAACACGCGTCACCGGGGTCACATACAGGTTGGTTATCGTGCCGAGTTCTTTTTCACGCACTATAGCGAGCGCCATCAGGATCGCCGGGAACAGCGCCAACAACAGCGCCATGGTTGCCGGCACCATGGCGTAAATACTGTCGAAATCCTGATTGTACTTGAACCGGACTTCTATATCGGCAGCGGGAAGCGGCTGGGGTCGCGTCGTCTTCAGGGCTGGATCGGCTAGGTACAATTCGTGCAGGCCCTGCAGATAGCCGCGGATTGTTTGAGCGACGAATGGTCTCGCGCCGTCCACCCAAGCGGCGACCCGGGCGGGTCTGCCGCGTGCGATGTCCCGCCCAAAACCCGGCGGGATCTCGATCCCGGCGCTGATATCCCCGTTTTCGAGCCGCTTTTCGAGATCGGCATAATCGGCCAGCGGCAATTTCTCTAGAAAGTAAGGCGAGCCGCGCAACTCTTCGAGATAGGCCCGGCTTTCATGGCTCTGGTCGTGATCGAGGACGGCGAAGGAAAGGCTGTTGACGTCGGTCGAGATGCCAAAGCCGAACACCAGCATCAGAAAGGTCGTACCGAATACCGCGAAACCGAGCCGGATCGGGTCGCGCAAAAGCTCCAATGTCTCTCGGATTGTGCAGGCGAAAAGCCGCTGGAGGCTGAACGGCCTCTCTGCCACGTGGTCATTGGATGTTTGGGATGACTGCAACGGGACTTGCATCATTGCAGTGCTAGCGGGGGCTCCCGCAGCTTCCTCGAGATAGGCAATAAACGCGTCTTCGAGCGTCGCAGCGCCGCGCTTCTTGACGAGACCAGCCGGGGTATCGGTCGCCAGAACGCGGCCCGAATCCATCAGTGAAAGGCGGTCGCAGCGCTCCGCTTCATTCATGAAATGCGTCGAGACGAAGATCGTCACGCCCTGGTTGCGCGACAGATCGATCAGCAGTTCCCAAAACCGATCCCGCGCCAACGGATCGACGCCCGAAGTCGGCTCGTCGAGGATCAGCATCTCGGGCTCGTGGACGACGGCCACGGCGAGCGAGAGCCGCTGGCGCATGCCAAGCGGCAGATCCAGGGAGAGCTGGTCCACATAATTGGTAAGGCCGAACCGGTCGATCAAATCGGCGATGCGGACCTTTGCCTTGCGCGTTGGCATGTGGAACAAGCGCGCGTGAAGTTCCAGGTTCTGCCGAACCGTCAACTCCGTATAGAGGGAGAAAGACTGCGACATATAACCGACGCGATTGCGCGATTTCAGGTCGCTTCCATCGAGCGGACGGCCGAAGAGCAGCGCTTCGCCTTCGCTGGCCGGCAACAACCCCGTCAGCATCTTCATTGTCGTGGTCTTGCCGCAGCCATTCGAGCCGACAAAACCAAAAATCTCGCCGCGTTCGATCGTGAAGCTGACATGGTCGACGGCGGTAAAATCGCCGAACCGGCAGGTGAGGCCGCGCGCCGCGATGACCGGCTCGGCATCGACTATACGGCGGGGCGGGATTTGCAGTGCCCTACGACCGGCCCGCTGCTGTTCCGGCAAGAGAGCGATGAACGCGTCCTCCAGGGTTCGCGCTCCGGTTTGCGCCCTGAGTTGCGCCGGAGTGCCGGTCGCCAGCACTCTTCCGCCATCCATCGCGACAAGCCAATCGAACCGCTCGGCCTCTTGCATGTAGGCCGTCGCAACGACGATGCTCTCGGCTCGGCCGCGCGACCGGATCCGCTCGATCAGCTCCCAGAAATACCGGCGCGAGAGCGGGTCGACACCAGTTGTCGGTTCGTCGAGGATCAACAGGTCAGGATCGTGGATCAGCGAGCAGCAAAGGCCGAGCTTCTGCCGCATTCCGCCCGACAATTTCTTTGCTGGGCGGTTCGCAAAGGGTGCGAGGCCGGTGCCGGCGAGGAGTTCAGCGATGCGCTGCTCCCGTTCGGGACGAGATTGCCCGAACAGCCGGCTGAAAAATGCGATGTTTTCCCGGATGCTGAGATCGGCATAGAGATTTTTGCCGAGGCCCTGCGGCATATAGGCGATGCGCGGGCAGACGGCGGCGCGGTGCGCGGCATCCGCCATATCGCCGGCGAGAACGGACACCCTCCCCGATTGAATCTGCCGGGCGCCCGCAATGATGCTTAGGAGTGACGACTTGCCAACGCCATCGGGCCCGATCAGGCCGACCATGCAGCCGGCGGGAAGCTCCAACGTGACGGCATCAAGCGCCGCCACTTTGCCGTAATAATGAGATACGTGGTCGAGGTGCGCGATCGCATCGCCGCCCCCGGTCATGGGGGCGGGCTCGCCTGAAGGTTGGAAGGCCAGGACGTCGAGGGATCGGTGCGGACATAGGCGACGCCCGGCAATCCGCTTCTGACCATTCCCTCGCGGCCCTTTAGCCGCTCCGGATCGATCCGCACCCGGATGCGGAACATCAGCTTGTCGCGCTCGGCCTTGGTCTCGACGGTCTTTGGAGTGAACTGCGCCTGACTGGCGACGAACACGACCTTGGCGGGGATCACATGGTCCGGGTAGGCATCGAGCACGATGCGGGCTTCAGACCCGACCCTGATCCGGCCAGCCTCCGCCGTCGGCAGATAAATGTCCATATACACATAGGAAGCGTCGAGCATCGTAAAGACCTTACCGCCGGCCGGCAGCACCTCGCCGATATTCGCAACGCGGTATTCGATTCGGCCGTCGCGTGGCGCGACCAGCGCATTGTCGAGGATGTTCACGCGATAGAGTTCGACATCGTGCGTGGCGGCGTCCAGAGCGTGCTCCGCCTGCGCAACCTTGTAGCTCGTGGCATTTTCCGTCGCGACTGCCGCGTTCATCTGTTGCCGCCGCTGATCGAGCGTTTCGACAGTGGCAAAGCCCTTGGGCACGAGGGCGCTGGTGCGGTCGAGCTCCTGCTGCGCGAGCTTGACCTGCGTCTGCTGCTGCACCAGATTCGCGTTTGCCTCGTCAAGCGCGCGCTGCGCCAGGCTCACCAGTGCCTCGGATTTCTTCAACGAAGCTTCGAGATCACGGGTATCCATCACGGCGACGACCTGCCCCGCCGTCACCATGTCGCCTTCATCGACGAAAAGTTTCGCGATGCGGCCGGCAAACTTCGTGTCGATGTCGATCTCGTCGGCCTCGAGGCGGCCATTCCCCGAGGCGATGCCGGGTGGTAGCCGCGACTGGTGCTGTTGCCACCAGACCCACCCAATACCCGCTCCGGCACCGACTATCAGCAAAATGACCAGGATCGCAGGCCCCCGCCGCCGTCGTCCGTGCCGCGGCAGACCCTGCTCGATTACGGCGGGTAGATTCGCGTGCTCTTCAACCGGGGGGACCGTAGCCCCATCCTTACTACGGCTCTTGACCACATTTACTGGAGGCGTTCCCGGCTCGGACATCGGCAGTTTCGTGACGTAGCTGATACGCAAAGCTTATGCGATTTTCCAATTTCCATCCGGTTGCAGGCAGCTGGTGAAATGGTAGTGCTCGGTATAAGCTGGCGGACCGTTCGAACGCACCATGTATGCGATGTCCTCGCATTGCTGATTGTTGCGAGCCATTTTTTTGACCAGCCTAATCGATCCCGAATTGCCAGACGCCGGGTTGCTCCAGGCGGCAGTGGTTCCGACCGCCTTGCCGTGAACCTGATCGGTCACGGCGCTGTGGATCATGTCGAGATCCTGCTGGGTCAACACGATATGCGTTTCCCAGGTCGGGAGCAGCCGGGCTTGGGCCGATGCGGCTGCCATGACCCCGGCGAACAACGGAGTAAGCGCCTTGAGTCTCAGTGACATCTTTGTCCCCTTCGCGGGATAAGTCCGGGGCAGCTAATAAGGAAAAGCGAGCTCTCTGACCTTGATATAGGTCAACCAAGCGCCAATCGACTAGCGAACCCGCCTGTTTTGATCTGAATCAAGGTAGGAAGCGACCCCGATGGGCATCATATTTGATGATCGAAGATTGCGAGGGATCCGATTCCAGAAGAACCCTGTGTTCACTGTTCTCTAATTATCAGTAGGAAGCAGCAGACGTGATCGCATATATCCTCAGCCTTCGCGAGCAGCGATAATGACATCGAGTGCCATCAAGCCAGAGACCGCATCCAGGTATGCGCGCGGAAGAGCTCGCCATACGGCCATGTTGGCGGCGGCTCTGGTCGCCAATGCCGTTAGTGCAAAGGCGCAGGACGTCGCGGCTGGACATGCCTTCGCACGCGAAGCATGCAATACATGCCATGTCGTTGAAGCTGAACCGAAGGCGCCGAGGCAAATCGCCATCGGACCAGCCTTCCGCGACATCGCGAACACCTCGGGAATGACGGCGACGGCTCTCCAGGCGTTCCTTACAACCTCGCACCCGAAGATGCCTAATCTGATCCTCACGCCGGAAGAGAAGGCAGATGTAATTGCGTACATCCTCAGCCTGCGTGGCTCGCATTGATGAATCCACCTGCCCGCGGCGTGAGAGCCTCAGGAAGCTTTTCTCAGCTCGAGCGGCCGCGCTGGTCGGAGGGAGGGATCAGTCCCGCGCTGGTTTCAATTTACGACGAGGAGATCGCAGGACAGGTTTGCGAGCTCCCCGCGAACTTCGTCTGGCGAGGCCGCAGCGGTACCAGCCTCGAGCACCAATACCCGGCAATCGAGCTCGAAGATTCGTTGTCTGAGAGCGGCCGGTTCGGTGACCGCAGGTTCGGTCTGCAGGGCCAGCGAGGCGCCTTGGAGCAATGCCGAAACCCAGTTTTCGAACTCATCCGACCCAACGAGATCGGGCGGACCGGCCACGGTCAACCTGCCGCTGAAGAGCTCGGCGAGTTGGGCGGCGAGGTCGAGAGTGCGCGCCGAACCAGGAGTGCGATGATTAAGGACGGCAAGGACGGATCCGCCAGTTTCCCACTCGCGCCGCGCCAGCAGGAAGGGGCGCGCCACACTCACGATCGATGACCACCAATGCGATGCGATCTGAAAGTGGCTGCCGAGCGGAACAGCGCCAGCGACAACAAAGTCGTGCTCGCCAACCTCCAACGTGTCGATGGCGAGTGGTCCACGTACAACCTCGAAGGACCACGCGACTTTGAGCCGGCGCGCCGCTGCAGCGAGGTCACGCCGCGCCCGTTCGGCGAAGGCGCGGAAATGATCTTCGATATGGCTTTTGGTCAACGGCTCGCGCCCGGCGGTTAGGGTGATTTGGCATCCGAAGGGTAGACCGGCGAGGCAGACGAGATCCTCATCCTCAATAAAAACTCCGTGCAGGGGAACCCGCCAATGCGCCGCCAGGCGCGACGCGGTGTCAATCGCTGTCCGGGTTTCCGATGTGGTGTCCAACGGAACCACGACGCGTTTGATCGGCTGCATCAATTTCGCGCCTCCATCCCCGCGGCATTGCGCGCCAACTCCGCGGCTCTGGCGGCAAAAGCATCGAGCCGCGCGGCGATGCGGTAATTGAGTGTAGCCGCGGGGTAATGCCCCTCGGCGTCCAGTTCACCGGCTGGAAGACCAGTCAGGAGGCTCAAGCCTTGGTCGACAGTTTCGATCGCGAAAACCCGAAAGCGCTCCTCTGCCGCTGCTGCGACGACGTCCTGGCGGAGCATAAGATGCTTGATATTGCTTGCCGGAATAATCACGCCTTGCCGACCGGTGAAGCCCGTAACCTGGCATGCGTCGAAAAACCCCTCGATCTTCTCGTTGACGCCGCCGATCGCCTGGATCCGGCCGTACTGGTCGACCGAACCGGTCACGGCGAAGGCCTGATTGATCGGCGCGTCGGCGAGCGCTGAAAGCAAAGCGAAGAGCTCGGCCGCAGAAGCGCTGTCGCCGTCAACCCCACCATAGGATTGCTCAAAAACCAGGCTCGCGTTCAGCGAAAGGGGCCGCGTCTTGCCGTAACGGCCCCCGAGAAAGCCGCTGAGGATCAGCACTCCCTTCGAATGAAGCGGCCCGCCCAGCTCGACCTCCCGCTCGATATCGACGACTTCGCCGCGGCCGAGGCGGACCTGGGCAGTGATGCGGCTGGGATTGCCGAAGGTGAGGCCGCCGAGTGAGATGACGGAAAGCCCATTGACTTGGCCGATCTCTTCGCCGTCGGTCTCGATGCGGATCGTCTTGCGGGCGATCTCCTCCTGCAGACGTCTGTAGACTCGGTCGCCGCGGCGAAATCGGGCGTCGATTGCGCGTTGCACTTCACGCGCGGTAACGACCTGCATGCCGGCACTAGCAGCGAGCTGATTGGCCTCCTGCAGCAAATCGGCGATCCCGCGCAGCCCGATCGATAGCCTGTCAGCATCGCCGACGACCCGCGATGCGTATTCGATCACGCGTGCGACCGCACCACGGTCGAACGCCATCAGCTTCTCGCGACGCATGACGCCGGCGATGAAGCGCGCATACAGCAGAGTTGTTTCGGGGGTGCGCTCGACGCGATCATCAAAATCGGCTGCGATCTTGAATAGCTCTTGAAAATCGTCGTCGGCCGCACTCAACATGTAATAGAGCGCCGGCGGGCCGAGCAGCACGACTTTGACTTGGAGCGGGATGGGCTCGGGTTGGAGCGACACTGTGGCCGCCATACTGAGCAACTGCTCCAGAGATTCGATGCGGATCTCGCCGGCATTGAGCGCGCGCTTCAACGAAGCCCAGCCGAAATTCCCGGACAGCAGCCTTTGCGCGTCCAGCACCAGATAGCCGCCATTGGCGCAATGCAATGCGCCCGGCGTCAGTAGATCGAAGTCGGTGACAAGAGTGCCGAAACGCGCAATATGCTCGACCCGGCCGACCAGGGTCTGATGGGTCGGGTTGTCTTCATACACGACCGGGGCGCCCTTCCGGCCGCTATTGTCGACAAGGACATTGACCTGATAGCGGCGGAAACGGGCCTCGGTGATTGCCTCCTCGGAAGCCGCCGGTGTCGACGTTCCGTCCCGCAACAGTGCTTGCGGCAGAAAATCGTCGGCGTTCTCTTTGAAGTCGTGCTCGACAGCATCCAGATATTGCGCGACCT
>JBARIB010000445.1:0-4628 GCA_049799535.1 Allostellaceae bacterium
ACCTACGGCCGCTGTTCGCGTTGGGGCGTCATCGCCTACGCATCTTCGCTCGACCACCCCGGGCCGATGACGCGGACCGTGCGAGATGCCGCTATCATGCTGCGCGCAATGGCCGGGCATGATCCCAGGGACTCGACCTCCGCGCCCGTGGCGGTGCCGGATTTCGAGGCCGCGCTGACCGGCGACATTCGCGGCCTGCGCGTTGGGATCCCCAAAGAATACCGGGTTGTGGGAATGCCGGAGGAGATCGAGCGGGTGTGGCAGCAGGGGGTGGATTGGCTGCGAGCGGCCGGGGCCGAACCGGTCGATATCAGCCTGCCGATGACCAAATACGCGCTGCCGGCCTATTACATCATCGCACCGGCCGAGGCATCTTCGAACCTTGCCCGCTATGACGGGGTGCGCTTCGGGCTCCGGGTCGAGGGGAACAGCCTCGAAGACATGTATGAGCTAACCCGCGGCGCCGGGTTTGGTGCCGAGGTTCGCAGGCGGGTTCTGATCGGCACCTATGTGCTCTCGGCTGGCTATTACGACGCCTATTACTTAAAGGCGCAGCGCGTGCGTACGCTGATCACGCGGGATTTTGCGGCGGCGTTCGAAAGGGTAGACTGTATCCTGACCCCGACCGCGCCTTCGGCGGCCTTCGCGATTGGTGAGAAGAACGACGACCCGATCGCGATGTATTTGAACGACGTCTTCACCGTCCCGGCCAACCTCGCCGGTGTCCCGGCGATCTCGGTGCCAGCGGGGCTGTCGGCCGATGGGCTGCCGCTCGGGCTCCAAATCACCGGCCGCGCCTTCGACGAAGAGACGGTGTTGCGCGTGGGTGAGGTGCTGGAGAGCGCTGCGCAGTTCACGCATCTGCCGAGCTTCATAGCGGGAGGCCACTCATGATCGAGGGGTGCACCGGGCTATGGGAGACTGTGATCGGGCTCGAAGTCCACGCCCAGGTCGTCTCGAAGGCCAAACTCTTTTCCGGCGCGGCGGCCGATTTCGGGGCCGAGCCGAACACGCAGGTATCGCTCGTGGATGCCGCCTTCCCCGGCATGCTGCCGGTGATCAACCGGTTCTGCGTCGAGCAAGCCGTCAAAACGGGGCTCGGCCTCGATGCCGAGATCAGGCTGGAGAGCGTTTTCGACCGCAAGAACTACTTTTACCCCGACCTGCCGCCCGGTTATCAAATCTCGCAGTACCAGCAGCCGGTTGTCGGGCGCGGCAAGGTCGTCCTCGACATGCCCGACGGGACGATGCCTGAGATCGGCATCACCCGGCTGCATCTCGAGCAGGACGCCGGCAAGAGCCTGCACGACCAGCATCCGACCCTCTCCTGTGTCGACCTCAATCGGGCCGGCATCGCACTCATGGAGATCGTCTCGGAGCCCGATCTGCGCAGCGCCGAGGAGGCCGGCATTTATCTGCGCAAATTGCGCTCGATCCTGCGCTATCTCGGCACTTGCGACGGCAATATGGAGGAAGGCTCGCTGCGCTGTGACTGCAATGTCTCGGTGCGCCATCCGGGCGAGCCCTACGGCACACGCTGCGAGATCAAGAATCTGAACTCGATCCGCTTTGTGATGCAGGCGATCGACTACGAGGCGCGCCGTCAGGTCGACGTCCTTGAAGAGGGCGGCACGATCGAGCAGCAAACCCGGCTATTCGACTCCGGCCGCGGAATCACCCGGCCGATGCGCTCGAAAGAGGAGGCGCACGATTATCGGTACTTCCCCGATCCGGACCTCTTGCCATTGGTGCTCGACCCCGAATGGATCGCGCGCCTGCGCGCCGAGTTGCCGGAACTGCCCGATGCGAAGAAGGCGCGGTTTGTATCGGAGTATGGATTGTCGCCGAGTGACGCGGCCGTTCTCGTCGCCGAACGTGCGACCAGTGAATACTTCGAGACTGTGGCGAAGGGGCGGGACTCCAAGACGGCGGCGAACTGGGTCATGGGGGATTTGTTCGGGGCGCTGAACCGCCTCGGCGTCAGCATCGAAATCTCGCTGGTCTCGGCCGAGCACCTCGGACAATTGATCGACCTGATCGGGGACGGCACGATCTCCGGACGGCTCGCCAAGGAGGTCTTTGCCGAGATGGTCGCTACGGGCGCCGATCCCGCCGCGATTGTCGAGGCCAAGGGGTTGCGGCAGGTGAGCGACGAGGGTGCAATCGCGGCGGCTATCGATGCGGTTCTCGCCGCGCAGGCCGACAAAGTCGCCGAATATCGCGCCGGCCGCGACAAGCTCTATGGCTTCTTTGTCGGCCAGGTCATGCGGGCCACCCAGGGCAAGGCCAATCCCACCCTCGTCAACCAGCTCCTCAAAAAGAAACTGACTGGTTAGAAGCGACTGCGCCCAATACCGGCTGTTTGCAATTGCAACCAGATCCACTATCTTGCGTTGTCCTGCTTGGAGGCGCGTATGGAGCGTCAGCACCAAATCGATATCCAAAACACCGCGACGTTCCGGCATGTCTACGACAGCGAACAGCCTGACATGCGGCGCCTCTACGAGCAGGCCAAGATTGATCAGTGGAATGCCGCGACCGATATCGATTGGAACCAGCCCCTGGAGAGTGATGGGGGACTCATCGCCGACGATCTGGTTGACATCCACGGTACGACTTTTTGGGACGGACTGTCCGAGGCGCAGCGTATCGAAGTGAACCGCTGCGTCAGCCGGTGGCGCATATCGATCCTGATGGCTGGTGAGCACGGCGCCATGCTGGTGTGCAGCCAGCTGGTCGAGAATGTGCAAGGGCAAGACGAGAAGCTGTTCCAGGCGACGCAGGTTGTCGACGAGGCGCGGCACAACGAGGTGCTGCACCGCTATGTAAACTTGCGGCTAGACGGCGAGACCTACCCGCTGGCTGGCAATGTCAGAGAGATCTTCGATACATTGCTCGGCACCTCGGCCTGGTATTTGAAGACGATCGGTCTGCAGCTCGTCGCCGAAACTTTTGCCGTCTCGCTCTTCCGGATGCTCGCCGAGTCCTCGAAGGATGCCGTGCTGCGCCAGGTGTGCCGCCGTATCCTGCAGGATGAGGCGCGCCACATGGGGTTCGGCATGCTGTCATTGCCGGCGGTTGTCGCCGAAGCATCGGCGGCGGAGCGGCGCGAGATGGAGGATTTCGCGGTGTGGGCGCTGAACCGCACCCTGCGCGGCATTTTTCCGCTCGCCGCCTATGAGGAGATGGGGTTCGACCGGGCCGACATTGAGAAGATAAAACTTCTCCGCCGCGAACGCGCCGCGGGCGGCGACGAGACGGCATTCCGCAAGTATTTCCGCCGCGATTTGCACGCCGGGCTGGTCCGCAATCTCCGCAAGGTCGGCGTGCTGACCCCGCGTATCGAGCCCGATATCGCCTCGCTCGGGATCTCGCTGGCCGCCTGAGGCCGGGCTAGTACTGCCCGCGCGGCTCGAGGCCAAAGGCATGTTGGCCGTACATCGTGCCGACCGCGTCCCAGTTGAGGCTGACATGGCGAGCAACGGCATTGACGTCGCGCCAGGCGCGCTGCACCGGGTTGCTGAGCAATAGACCAGCGCCGCCGGTCGACGCATTGAGCGCCTCGACTGCCTGCAATGCGAGCTTTGTCGCATAGGCTTGGTTGCGGCGGCTGCGGATGCGGTCGGCGACCGTGATCTCCTCGCCCGAACGCAGCTTTTGCATCGCGTTGCGCAGGTCGGTCATCAAGATCAACTCGGCCGTTTCCACCGACGCCGAGGCTTCCGCGAAGCGCAGCTGTATCGTGGCGAATTCGGCCATCGCAAGCCCGCCGCCGGCCAAGGCGCCGCGGGTCTTTCGGCCGGTAGTCATCTCCAGATAGGTATCGAGCGCACCGCGCGCGGCGCCGACGGCGGTCGAGGCGAGCATCGTCGCGCCGAGCACGAGCAGTGGCAGGCGATAGAGGGGGTTCGGGTGGTATTGGGCGCCCGGTGTGCGGCCCGAGCGCGTCTCCGCAAACAATAGTACGCGATGCTTTGGCACGAATACTTCATGAACGATGATGTTCTTGCTGCCGGTGCCGGCCAAGCCGTAGACGAACCAATTGTCGTCGATCTCGACATCATCGATCGGCAACAAAAAGAAGGCGCCTTCGTGCGATGAGGCGGCGTCCGGCGAAGCGATCATCGCGCCGAGCCTGATCCAGCTCGAATGATCGCAGCCGCTGGCAAATGACCATTTGCCGCTTAGCACATACCCGCCGTCGCGCGGCAGCGCGGTGCCGGTCGGCGCAAAGCACGCGCAGGTGAATGGATCGGCCCCGCCGCCCCATAATTCGCGCTGCGCCTCGATCGGGAAGTGGCCGAACGAGAGGCCGTTCGAGAGCGCGCCATTAACCACCCAGCCGGTCGATGCGCAGGCCGCCGAGATGACGAGCGCAATCTCGAGGGAGACCACGGCGTCGTATTCGAAGCCGCCGAACTCCTTAGGGCGGGTGATGCGCAGCAATTCCGCGTCGCGGATTTTGGCCACGATGTGCGGCGCGATCGTGCGATTACGTTCCGTTTCTTCCGCTAATGCCCGGATCTCGGGGACCATCTCGCGGGCCCGGGAGATCAGCTCTTCCGGACTCGGCGGAGCCACGCGGCGTAGGGCGGCACTCGTCATCGGGATCTCTTGGCGAAGCTCTG
>JBARIB010000446.1:0-5765 GCA_049799535.1 Allostellaceae bacterium
GAGATGGCCGCCCGCTGCGATTTGTGCCTGCGCGCGCCGTCGGAGGCGACGCCGCTCATTCAACAGCTCCACATCACCGCCGGGCACATCATCTGCGGCCTCGTCGAAGAACGCCTGTTCCCGCGCAACGCCGGAGCCGAATGATCCGGCAAGCCGCCATCCTGTGCGGCTTCGGCACCCGGCGACCGGGAGAAGATCGAGGCACCGTTGTTATCCGGCCCGCGGCGCGCGGCCGCCGAGCACCGGCACACGATTTGCCATCCCGACCACGGCGAAGGTGATGAGCAGCAGGGTGATCCCGAGCACCGAGATCGCGCCGAGATCACCGCTTTCATTCAGGTCGTAAATGATGACCGAGACGACCTTCGTGCGAGCCGTGGTCAGCATGATCGTCGCCGACAATTCGCGGATGACGCCGATAAAGACAAAGCACCACGTCGCTATCAAGCTGGTGCGCAACAGCGGCGCAGCGATCCGCCACAGCGCCCCGAGCCTTGTCGCGCCAAAGATGCGGCCCGCTTCTTCGAGCTCAGGATGTAGGCCGCGAAAGGCGGCTTGCAGTTGCTGATATCCGCCAGGCAGCTCGATAGTTAGAAAGGCAAGCAGCAGGATCCACAAAGTGCCGTAGAGCACTAGCGGTTGGCGCGTATAGCTGAGAAAGAGCCCGACGCCGAGAACGATGCCAGGGATCGCGATCGGGGCGGTCGCGAGGAAACCCAGGAACCGGTGTCCGGCGAGCTTGCGGGTCGTGATGTAGCTGACCATCAGCGCGAGAAAGGTGCATCCCGTGGCGGCCAGCACGCCGAGCAGAACAGTATTCCACAGCGCCTGCTGGGTCTGCGAGAATTCGAGAAATACGAAGCGGATATTGTGAAGGGTCAGGGTGTCGAGCGTCAGCGGCTCCGACGGGGTCCGGACGAGGGCGGTTTTTATGAGTGCCGCGTAGGGTAGTAGGATCGGTAGGGCGAAGAATGCGAGCGCAAAGCCAAGTGCTGGCCAGCGCCAGGTGCCGAGCCCTACCAGTCGCGGCGCACCGCTCTTGCCGCCGATGACGGCATAACCGCGCCGGCCGACCAGCCATTGCTGTCCTTGCAACAATAAGATGGTCAGGAGCAGCAGCGGCAGCGCCGCCGCTGCCGCGAGATGGGGCTCCGGTGGATACTGGAAGAGGGCCCAGATCTTTGTCGTGATCACATGAAAGCCGGCCGGCAAAGCAAGAATCGCGGGCGTGCCAAATTGGGTGAGTGCTTGCAGAAAAGCGACGAGCGCGCCGGCCAGCATTGCCGGCAATACCATCGGGAAGGTCACCCGGCGCAATGTGGCCGCGCGTGTGGCGCCTAGAATCGCCGAGGCATCTTCGAGCTCGGCAGGAATATTGTCCAACGCATTGGCGGCCAGCACAAAGACGTAAGGAAAACTGTAGCACGCCATGACAAAGACCAGCCCTTCGGCCGTATAAATGTCAAAGAGGTGGTCGTCGGCTTCGAGGGCAAAGAGCCAGCGGTACCACTGATTGAGTATGCCGCTGTTCGGCGCAGCCAAGATCTCCCAGGCGATCGCACCGAGAAAGGGCGGTGTGACAAACGAGGCGGTAACCAGGGCCCGGATTACGCGGCGCAACGGCAAATCGGTGCGCGCCACGAGCCAGGCGAGCGGCAGGGCTGCCGCGGAAGCGCCGGCAGAGACACCCGCGGCGATGCTGACGGCTGTCAGATACGGCCCGAGGAAGGTCGGATCGGTCGCCAGTCGGACAAAGTTGGCAGGGCTTGGTGTCCCATTGGCGTCGGTTATGCTGTACCAGGCGAGCCAGCCGAGCGGCAGCAGCACCAGCCCGCACAGTAACGCTCCGAGCAGAACCAACAGCAGAACAGAAATG
Source organism: Allostellaceae bacterium (assembly GCA_049799535.1). Taxonomy (GTDB): domain Bacteria; phylum Pseudomonadota; class Alphaproteobacteria; order ATCC43930; family CGMCC-115725; genus AP-15. The sequence goes on from JBARIB010000446.1 coordinate 1,877, forward strand.
TCCGGGCGCCACCGCAGCGCTGGCAAACGGCTGATGTCGCGACGCGAGAAGATTTTCGCGTCACCACCGCGCATTAAAGTCCAAAATACTCGGCATATTTTTTCTTGATCTCGGTGACGGCTTGTTCTTGTGCGGCGGGATCGGCCTTTAGTATCTTGATCTCAGAGAGCGGCTTCATGCCGGCCTTCGGTTTGACGTCTGGGTCGAAGGAGCGGAGCCAGCCGATATCGACCAGCAATTGTTGGCCGTCATGCGAGAACAGCCAGCTGATCAGCAGGCGGGCAGCATTGGGATGCGGAGCATCGATGATGACGCCGGCGCCGCCGGGGATCGATGGCGTGCCTTCGCTCGGATAGACCGGCTCGATCGGGCCGCCCTGGTTGCGGATCTGCAGCATGAAATATTCGCCACCGTCCGCCGCGATCGGGCGCTCGCCTTGCGCCACCTTCTTCGGCGGTTCTGCCGCCGATTGCACCTGCATCACATGCTGTTGCCCAAGCTTTTTGAAATAATCCCAGCCGAGTGCCTGGCTTAATTCAAAGGTCACGGTCATGATTGTGCCGCTGTAACCCGGATGTGCCTTGACGATCTTGCCGGTCCACTTCTTGTCGAGCAGGTCGGCAAAGCTCTTTGGCGCCTCGTCTGCCTTAACCAGCTTCGCATTGTAGGCGATCGGGGACAGTGTGAAGCGCTCGGTCGCAAAATAGCCGTCTGGATCTTTCTGATCGGCCGGCCATTCCTCGGCCACGTTGGTTGGCACAAAGGGTGCTAGCCAGCCCTGCTTCTTCCAATAGAGCAGTGCCGTCATATCGGAGCATTCGATTGCATCGGCCGCATGAATATTGCTGCCGCGTTCCTCCGCAAGACGTTGAAACAGCCGCTCGCAGCCATTGCGCTCGACCTGCACACTGATCCCGGGATAGGCCGCCTCAAAGGCCTTGCCGATCTTCTCCGCGGTCTGCAGTTCGATCGATGTGTAGAAGACCACCTTGCCTTCCTGATGGGCGGCATCGACTAGCTGAGGTGTGACGGCTGTCGACGGCGGCGCCGCTGGAGCGGCTGGCACAAACCCGAAACAGAGGATGAGGAGGACGAGGCAATCGCGACATCTACTCAAGGTTTCCTCCCGTGCAGCGCTTCAACGAGCCAGAGCGCGGCAGCGCTCCGGCGGGAAATGCAGCCTGACCATTCCGCCTACCGGCACACTCACCTGCATCGGTGCGACGACCCGAACCTGCTGGCCCCGGGCGAGCTGCACCAAATAATCGCGGTGCGCGCCGAGATAAACTTGGCGGAGTACCCGGCCGGAAGCTTCGTTGGGACGGTCCTCGTCGCGCCCCGCTGCCTCGAACCCGATATCGTGCGTCCGCACCGAGACCGCCGTCTCGCCCGAAGCGGCGTATTCGCCCTGGCTACAACGCAGCACGAGGCCGCCGCAGTCGACGAGGTCGGGGCCGATCCGGCGGCCGCGAAGAATGTTGGTCCCGCCGATAAACCGCGCGACAAATTCCGATTGCGGCTGCTGGTATATTGCCTCAGGCGAGCCCGCCTGCTCGATCCGTCCCTGGTTCATGACGACGATAACGTCGGCGGTCGCCATGGCTTCCGCCTGGTCGTGGGTGACATAGACCGTCGTATACTTGTAGGCGTCATGCAGCCGGCGGACCTCGAAACGCATCTCTTCGCGCAAATTGGCGTCGAGGTTGGACAGCGGTTCGTCGAGTAACAAGGTTTCCGGCTCGACAACGAGCGCGCGGGCGAGAGCGACCCGCTGCTGCTGACCGCCGGAAAGCTCGCTCGGGTAACGGCCGGCAAATTCTTCGAGGTGAGTTACTTCCAGGATCGCCGCAACTCGTCGGGCCGTTTCGGCTCTGCCGAGCCGGCGCAAGCGCAGGCCGTAGGCGATGTTCTCATAAATCGTCATATGCGGCCACAGCGCATAACTCTGGAAGATCATCGACATATTGCGCCGCTCCGGCGGCTGACTGCGGCCGGGTGCCGAAATCGTGCGCCCGCCCACCCGGATCGATCCCGCGTCAGGGTCGGCAAAACCGGCAATCAGCCGCAAGGTCGTCGTCTTGCCGCATCCGGAAGGCCCGAGCAGGCAGACGAGGAGGCCGTGATCGATGGTCAACGTCACATCATCGACGGCCGCAACCTCCTCAAAGCGCTTTGACAAGGATAGCAATTCGAGAACCGCCATGTTCCTACCGTATTTGGGGTTGCCATAGTCGGGCGAACCGGCGAGCCCGGCAACCGTCGGACGTCGATTAGCGAGCGGGGGAGGGTCTCAAAAGACCTGTTAACCGCAGGGCCCACTCTTCCACGAATTATCGCCGTGCCACCGGCTTGAAAACCTGTCTCCGAACTGTAAGATCTGGTTCCGAAGATCTTAATTCGGGCCGAGTTCCACAGCAGTACCGAAGTCCCAGGCCATGAAAATACGTTGGAAAATTGATCTGGCAATCTCCGCAGCATTTCTCGTCGGGCTGGGATTGGCTGGCGCCGGCGCCTACACAATTCTTACGAAGAACGCGCTCGAAGAAAGCCTGCAGAATGCCAGTATAATGATCGAGGGTGCCTCGGCTATCCGTACCTATACTGCGGAAAGCATAAGACCATTACTTGAGCAACAGATGAAGATTCAGTTTCTGCCGTACTCGATCCCGTCCTTCGCGGCCCAGACCAATTTCAAAATGGTCCACCAGAAATTGCCAAATTATACGTACCGCGAACCGACATTAAATCCGACTAATCTCAATGACCGGGCGGTAGACTGGGAAGCTGACATTATCAACGACTTTCGCAACGAGCCGAGCAAGCAGGAGACAGTAATAACTCGCGACACGCCGGGGGGCCGGTTCTTGACGCTTGCGCGGCCGTTGAAGGTGGGCAGCCCGGCCTGCCTCTCCTGCCACAGCACGCCTGAAAATGCCCCGGCGACAATGGTCGCGCTCTACGGGTCACAAAACGGATTTGGCTGGAAATCGGGTGAAGTCGTCGGGGCGCAAGTGGTCTCGATACCGCTGAACGTGCCGCTGGCCCGAGCGTATCAGGCCTTATTCTGGTTCATGCTGGCTCTGGCCGGCACATTCGTTGTGACGATTCTCATGGTCGATTTCCTGTTGCGGTCGCTGGTAACCAAGCCGGTCGCGGAGATCTCCGAGATGGCGGACAGGGTCAGCATGGGACAGCTCGATACGCCCGAATATGTCCGCCGCAGCAATGACGAGATCGGGTCACTGTCGATCTCGTTCAACAGAATGCGGCGGAGCCTCCAGAATGCAATGGCAATGCTGGAGGAGCGGAGCTGATAGGGGCGCCAGCAGGTTCAACGCGGGATGGATACTGTCCGGTCAATTGGCCGCTACCGGATCGAAGCATTGCTCGGCGCGGGCGCCATGGGAGAAGTCTATCGCGCGTACGATCCGGCGATCGATCGGCTGGTGGCGATCAAGGTAGTACGGCCGGAACTGATTGCCGGCAGCGGAGCCGAGCAGCTTCTGGAGCGCTTTCGGCGGGAAGCGAGAGCCGCCGGGCGGCGCGTCCACCCCAATATTGTCGCCATCTGGGATTTTGGCGACGACAACGGGGTGCCGTTTCTTGTGATGGAGTATATTGACGGACGCGGCCTCAATGAGATCATAAAGTCGTCCGGTCTGCTCGCAGCCAAGCCCGCCATTGCCATCATCGCTCAAGTCCTGAGTGCGCTAGGGTTTGCCCATGACAGCGGGATCGTCCACCGTGACATCAAGCCATCGAACATTATGGTATTGATAGGCGGTCAGGTTAAAGTCGCTGATTTCGGCGTCGCCCGCATAGATTCCTCAGAGTTCACGATTGTTGGCGATTTATTGGGGACCCCCGCCTATATGGCTCCCGAGCAGCT
>JBARIB010000447.1:0-6435 GCA_049799535.1 Allostellaceae bacterium
GGGCCGCGTCGCGTTGGACTCGCTGCTGCGTCACCTCGCCGACACGCTCGAGCTGCGCGCCGGCGAGCGCGGCATGTGCATACGGCTCGACTTTCCGCCCGATCTGCCCGAAGTGCTGGGCGACCGCGACGAGCTCGCCCAGGTTTTTCAGAATCTCGTCGACAATGGCATCAAATACGGTCACGCCGGCAGCGAGATCACGGTCGCCGCCGCGACGGCTATTCGACCTTCTTACAGCAGCGATGCCGGAGGGAGCCCGTTTATTTCGGTAGCTGTGCGCGACTGCGGCGAAGGTATCGCGCGTGAGCACCTGCCGCGGCTGACCGAGCGCTTCTACCGCATCGACACGGCGCGCTCGCGCGAAATGGGAGGGACCGGGCTCGGGCTCGCGATCGTCAAGCACATCCTCAATCGGCACCGCGGGTTTTTGGATATCGAAAGCACTCCCGGCACCGGCTCGGTATTCACCGTCTTCCTCCGCCCGCACCCTACCGCAATATCGGAACTAGAAGCCGGAATACATGAAAGCACGCTGACCCAGTGAATTCCCTGCCGGGCAGGGAAATACAGGGAAAATTTTTGGCTTGGTCCGCAAAAGCCACCTGAATTCATCCGAAAACACTATTTAGACCAAATGCTTAACCTCATCTGATCAGCCAGGTCGGCGGGGAGCGGAATTCGGCCGGCAGGGAATTCGGCAGGGAATTCGGCAACCGCCCTACATCTCCTGAAACTCTCGCGTCACCGCAGCAATCTGCCCTCCCATCCGGCACTCTTGAGGTGACGTTACACCGAGTTTGTGGCAGTTTTCCGGTGGGAAATCCGCATCCGACGAGCACACGCGTCACTATGCCTTCACCGGTATTGCCGGGGCTGCGGATTGCGCTTTGAGCACCATTAGAGCAAGCAAAGCAGCAGGCCGTTGCCGGCCCCGTGAAGCAGCGCGAAGGCAGTTATTGCCGGCACGCCGAACACCGCCAGATCACCGCACCTACGGGATGCAGCGCCGCCGCGAGGCGAGCCGAAACGAGCGGGTGAACCCGGCGCAGGGCACCAAATTCCACAAGCCGCGCTCCGACTTGTGCGGGGCCGATGAGTGCGGCGGCAGCAATAGCGGCCGTTGGACTCGCCCCGACAATCTCGAGCAGGCGCGGCAGATGCGCAGCCATCGCCCCGGTGACGAACCAGGTCGCAGCGAACACGAAGGCGAGAAGCGGCATAACGCCGCGCGGCGCCGGGGTTGCGTCTCCCAGCGGTTCCGGGGTGTGCACTGGTGGCGGCGCCCGCGGGATCAAAAGGCGGTGCAGCGGAAGGCCTATCAGCAGATGGAGGGCCGCCCAGGTCAGGCAAGCGCCGCGCCAGCCTACGCTAAAATCGAGAAACGCCGAGAGCGGCCACCCGACCGTGCTTGCGAAGCCGGCTATCAGGGTGATGCCGGTGATCGGGCCACGCGCCGCTCGCCCATAGAGGCCGGCGAGCGTGGCAAAGGCCGAATCGTAAAGACCCAATGCCATACCCACGCCAAGCACCATCCAGGCAGCGGTGAGGCCGATGATGCCTTGTGCGAGCGCAAGCAGTCCCAGGCCGGCCGCACGCACGATGTTGGAGAGAAAGCAAGAATACTGCGTCCGCCGCGCTCGTCGATCGCGCGGCCCACGGCAGGGCCGAGGAGCGCCGACAGCAAGAGTGATCCGGAGAAGACACCAAACACTGCCGTTCGCGAGACGCCGAGTTCCATAGCGATCGGGTCGGCAAGGATCGCCGGCAGGTAGTAGCTTGATGCCCAAGCGAGCATCTGCGCGGTTCCTAAAGCGGCGACGACGAGGCTGCGTCTCATCCGCTGCTACCGCCGGGCGAGGGAGCGAGCAGGCGCTCGACAACCACGCAGTCGCGCCAAACCCCATCCAGTTGTCCGTGCCGGCGATGGGTGCCGATCTCATCGAACCCAAGCCGCTTGAGAAGCGCGCGGCTAGCCGCGTTTTCCGGATATACCCGGCGCATCAGCCGTGCGGATGCCGGCGGATGTATCGCTCAGCGACCGGGCGATCGTCACAGCCGGGTTGGCGAACGATGAACCAATAGGCGCCGGTGATGTAAGCCCCGACCGCGGCGCCTTTAACGGCGATTGGGGTTGTCTGCGCCGATAACCGCAAGAGTAACTCCGAGGCGCTCTTTGCCGAGCTTCGTATCCTGTCGGCTTATTGGACAAATCGTGCGGTGACCCCCATCTGCTCGAAATACCGCCGCTGGAAGTAAAACGCGACGTTGACCAGTCCGATCATCACAGGCACCTCGACCAGCGGCCCGATCACCGCCGCGAATGCCGCCCCGGAATCGATTCCGAACACCGCAACCGTCACGGCAATGGCCAACTCAAAATTGTTGCTGGCCGCCGTGAAGGCAAGCGTGGCCGTCTTTGAGTAGTCCGCACCGAGTCGCAAGCCCATGAAGAACGACACGAGGAACATCACCACGAAGTAGATCAGCAGCGGGAGAGCGATCCGCAGTACGTCCAGGGGGATGCGCACGATGACTTCGCCCTTCAGCGAGAACATCACGACGATGGTGAAGAGCAGCGAAACCAGCGTGATCGGGCTGATGGCAGGGATAAATCGCTTCTCATACCATTCCCTGCCCTTGGCCTTGAGCAGGACAAACCGCGTCAGCATCCCGGCAAAGAAGGGAATACCCAGATAAACCAGCACGCTCTGAGCAATCGTCCCGATGGTGATCCGCGACAAGTCCACAACGCCGAAATGGACGCCAAACAGCGGCGGCAGCAGCTTAATGAAAACGTAGGCATAGACTGAATAAAACAACACCTGAAAGACCGAGTTTAACGCGACCAAGCCGGCCGCATATTCGGTATCGCCCTTGGCGAGTTCGTTCCAGACGATCACCATGGCGATGCAGCGGGCCAGGCCAATCATGATGAGTCCGATGGCGTATTCCGGCCGATCCGCGAGGAACGCGAGGGCCAGGCCGAACATCAACAGCGGACCGATCACCCAATTCTGGATGAGGGATAGCGCCACTATCCGCGTGTTGCGGAAGATCTCACCCAGCTTTTCGTATTTCACCTTGGCCAACGGCGGGTACATCATCAGGATCAGCCCGACCGCAATCGGAATTGAGGTGGTGCCGACCGACAGCCGCGTGATGCCGCCTGCGACGGACGGAAAGAAATAGCCCATCCCGACGCCCGCGAGCATCGCCAGCAAGATCCACAGCGTCAGGTATCGGTCCAGAAACGACAGCCGACCCGACGTTTGGGGATGGCAGGTAGGTGTCTGGCTCACCGGTTAGCCCCTCCTTTCACGAACACGTTCAGTGACCCACATTCCGGCGGATTTGGTCGCGGATTTCCCGCGCCTCTTGATGGGCTTGCCCGCCGGATCATCGACATTCCGTCACGGCGCCGGTTCCCCGGACGGAACCACCCGCAGATGGCCGATCTCGTCGACTTTGCGTTTGACCGCCAGGCGATCGAGAGCCTCGAGCCGGAGGCTGGTGAAGAGCTTTATCCGGTTCTCCAGCGCGACATATGCGTCGCGGAACGCTCTGCGCTTTTTGGTTTCCGCGCCCTCGACCGCCGCTGGGTCCGGCACGCCCCAGTGAGCGGTCATCGGGTTGCCTGGCCAGAGCGGACAGACTTCGCTGGCGGCGTGGTCGCAGACGGTGAAGACGAAATCCATCTCCGGTGCACCCGGTCTGGCGAACTCGTCCCAGCTTTTGCTGCGCAGTCCGCTGGTCGGGAGATGAGACTTTTCGAGGAGGTCGAGCCCCAAGGGGTGCACGGCACCCTTCGGAAAGCTGCCGGCGCTGTACGCCTTGAACCGGCCCTTGCCCCAATGCTCGAGAAGCGCCTCGGCCATGATGCTCCTGGCCGAGTTGCCCGTGCAGAGAAAGAGAACGTTGTAGGGCCTGTCAACCATAAGCCGCTCCTAGGCGGCGCAGCAGGACGGCGGGCAGCAGGCCTCTGGAGCCGCCGGCTCCGGCGTGAGTTCCGCAATTGACGGTTCGCAGCACACGGCGCGCTTGCTTGCTTCCCTAAGCTTCGCGAGCGATCCCTCGCCGTAGACCGTGGCCTCGCCATAGGTGAGGAATGTTTCCCAGGGCACGCCTTGCGGGTCGGCGATCCACTGCTTGTCGGATTTGGCGTAGCAGCAGGTGGCGGCCTTCGCTTCGACGATCGGCCGCTCGGCTCGACTGAGGCGGTCGTAGACTTCGGTGAGCTCCTCCTGGTCCTCCGCCTGAATGCCGAGATGCGAGATGCCGCTGGCGCCGACGCCGCGCTTGCTGATCGCAAAGTTGACCCGCGGATCTTCGAGCATCCACTTCGCATAATCGTCCTTGACGACGGTCGGCTCGGCGGCGAACAGCGTCGAGTAGAAGCGGATCGACTGAGCCAAATCGTCAACGGACACGTGTACGTGCAGGCGCTTCATCAGTCTCTTCCTTGGTGAAGGTGTCGGCGGGATTGCAGACCGGCACGCATGCGCCGCGGCCGCAGCAATTCTCGGTCAGATAGGCCATCAGCTCGTTCATGGTGCCGTACTCGGCGGAGTAGATCAGCTGCCGGCTCAAGCGCCGCTGCGTGATGAGACCGGCATGTACGAGCTGCTGCAAATGGAAGGACAGCGAGGAAGGCATTACGCCGAGCTTCTCGGCGATGACGCCGGCCGGCAGCCCCTCGGGACCGTAGGTCACGAGCAGCCGGAAAAGCTCGAGCCGGGTTTCCTGGGCAAGAGCGCCGAGCGCGGCGATCGCGCGTTTCTGATCCATCGGTGTCACAAAAATTTCATGTTTCAACGATAATCAAATTTATTGACTCGACCGGGTCTTGTCAAGCACATTTCGCAAACTATCGAAATTAGGCTCGGTGCCACGGCCGGCGGAGCGATGATGAACACAACCGAGGTCAAGGAGCTAGTCCGCGACTGGTACGGCAGCGTCGCTACCGGCGGCGCGGGGTGCTGCGGCGCCACCGCCACGCCACAGGACGCTTCCTGCAGCATGGGCTATTCCGAGGCGGAGCTGGCCTCTCTGCCGGAGGGCGCGGATCTCGGGCTTGGTTGCGGCAACCCGCAGGCGCTCGCGGCGATGTGCCCGGGCGAGGTGGTCGTCGATCTCGGCAGCGGGGCGGGGATCGACTGCTTCCTTGCGGCGCAGCGAGTCGGGCCGGCCGGCTGCGTGATCGGCGTCGACATGACACATGAGATGCTGGCAAAGGCGCGCGCCAACGCCGAGCGGGTCGGGGCCGCGAATGTCGAGTTCCGTCTCGGCGAGATCGAGCACCTGCCGATCGCCGACAATTCCGCCGACGTGGTCATCTCAAATTGCGTGATCAACCTCGTTCCCGACAGGAGCAGGTCTATCGCGAGGCTTTTCGCGTGCTAAAGCCCGGGGGACGCATCGCCGTCGCCGACGTGGTGAACATCGCGCCGCTGCCGCCCGAGCTCGCCTCTGACGCGACGCTGCTCTGCACATGCCTGGCTGGCGCCGCCACGATGCGCCAGATCGAGGACTGGCTCGCAGCCGCGGGATTCACCGACGTCCGAATCACCGTGCAGCCGGGGAGCCGTGAGCTCGTCGAGAGCTGGGCGCCCGGCCGCGGCATCGAAGACTATGCCACCTCCGCCACAATCGAAGGCCGCAAGCCCGAGCGCGCCACCTCTTAAAGCAGGGTTTAGCTCCGCCGAATGGGCGTTGCACCCTGTGGAGCAAAAGCAATGACCAATCCGCTGATCTTTCGCCTAGGCCTTCGCGTCGCCAGCAATTTGTTAGTCGCTTTTGCTTTGTTTGGTGTGTCGAGCGTCGCGAGTTGGGCACAAAGCCCGCAAACGAGTGGACCCGTTTCGCTACAAGGCGCCAGTTCGACTTTCGCGGCGCCACTCTATAAGAAATGGATCGAGGAGTACGGTGTAGCGCACCGTAATGTCTCGATCTCCTACGACGTGGTTGGCAGCGGCGAAGGGGTCAAGCGCTTCATTGCTAATGCCGTGGATTTTGCCGGCAGCGATGAAATCCTGACCGAGAGCGAAGCCTCGCAGCTCCGCGAAGCTGCGCTGATGGTCCCGATCACTGCCGGAATGATCGCGCTTGCCTACAACATCCCGGGCGTGAATAGCGAGATAAAGCTGCCGCGCGACGTGTACGTCGATATCTTCGCCGGGGCGATTCGGTACTGGGATGATCCCCGTATCCAGGCGGCGAACCCGGGCCTGGCGTTTCCGCACCGCACTATCTCGATTGTTGCCCGGCAGGACAGCAGCGGGACGACGGCGGCGTTCACGAAGCATCTCGCAGCAATCGGACCCGGGTGGCGGGCCAAGGGCATGGGCGTCGGCAAGCTGATCGATTGGCCCAAGGGGACGATGCTTGCGCCGGGCAACGAGGGCGTCGCCGGACGCATTAAAATCAGCGAAGGATCGA
>JBARIB010000448.1:0-6969 GCA_049799535.1 Allostellaceae bacterium
GCCACCCTTTTGCGAAGGTGCCGGCCTTTGAGCATGACGGCTTCGCGCTCTATGAGACGCAAGCGATCATGCGCTATGTCGACGAGCGCTTTGCAGGAACGCCGCTGCAGCCGGAAGACGTGCACGAATGGTCGCGCATGAACCAGATCATCGGCATCGTCGACGCCTATGCCTGGCTGAGCATCGCCGGGACGATCCTGTTCAACCGCATATTGGTGCCGCGCTTTCTCGGCGGCACGCCGGATGAGACCGCAATCGCGGCCGCGCTGCCGCGGGCGCGGCTGTGCCTCTCCGAGTTCGACCGGCTGATGGAGGACCACCGGTTTCTCGCGAGCGACCATATCAGTCTCGCCGACTTGATGGTAATCCCGCTGCTCTATTACTTCGGCAAAGCGCCGGATGGCCGCGCGCCAATGGCCGAGCACCCAAAATTGCAGAACTGGGTGCGGCAGATGGAAACACGGCAGAGCTTTCAGGTAACCAAACCGCCGCCTTTCTAGCAATGCGGGCACTGCTGGCCGTCGCAGTGGTGTTGACGGCCATCGCCTTCCTGCCGGTTGGCGCGCACTTGTTCGAGCTGCCGAACAAGATCGGCCTCTCACCGCAGCAATATTTTATTGTGCGATCGATCTATCGCGGTTGGGCGCTGTTCGGCTTCGTCATTTTCGCCGCCATCGGCGCCAATTTGCTCGCCGCCTTGGACCTATGGCGCCGGCGCAAGCCATTTGGGTTGAGCCTCGCAGCAAGCCTCATTTTGGCGCTGACACTCCTCGTTTTCTTCGAATGGACCTACCCGGCCAACCAGGCGACCAACAATTGGACGCTGATGCCCCGAGATTGGGAAGTGCTGCGCGCGCAATGGGAATTTTCCCACGCAGCCAACGCAATTCTGACCTTCATTGCACTGTGCTGCGCCGCATTCTCGGCAATGCTCCGGCAAGATTAGGCGCCCACCCGTTCCCTCCCCGGCTCGTGGGGAACTCCTTTCGGAGATGTCAACCCCACCTGCTATAGTAAACGCGGCAGCCGGGGAGATGCGGAATGTCAAAGCGTGTATGGGGCGCCGTAATCGTGCCAATCGGCCACGCCGACGTGTTCGGCGGCATGTGGGACGTTGACGAGTTGTTCTGGACAGTTAGCGACGCTGTCCGCGGCATCGAACGGCACGCGGCAAAGATGGGTTTGCTGCCGGTCGAATGGGAACAGGCGGACGAGAAATTGCTGATCGGCCGCAGCCATGCGCCGAGCGATCCCAGCAAAGCCTATGCGTTACTTGTACGCAGCGTTCGCTTGCCGCAGGGCGCTCCGCCAACGTAAATCGCATTCGCGCGCCCTTCCGTTGCCGCGCCCGTTAGGATCCGTATTCACCCGGGAGCTATTCGATTTGCAATGGACGATGTCCTCCGTTCGCAGGGTGCTGGCGGTCCCCCCGCGCTCGCCGGGGAGGGTAAGGGCGGGGCCTGCATTCTGGCTTCACGGGCGGCGATCGCGGCTTCGCGTTCGAGCAGCAGGCGGGCACGCTCGACGACCGGCACATCGATCATCTTGCCATCGACGGTGACGGCGCCGACGCCTTCGGCGAGCGCCTTGTCGTAGGCGGCGACGACACGGCGCGCGTGGTCGAGCTCCTCGGCGCTGGCGCGGAATTCCTCGTTGAGGATCGGCACCTGGCTCGGATGGATGACCGAGGCGCCGATGAAGCCGAGGCGGCGCGAGCGCCGGATCGTCTGCCGGAAGCCGTCGAGATCGTGAAACTCGGCGACCGTGCCGATAAACCCGAGCGGCATGATGCCGGCGGCGCGGGCGGCGAACACCGCCATCTGCTTTGGCATGAAGAGGCTCTCCGCTTCGGGCAAGATGCCGGCCGACAAGGCGAAATCCTCGGCGCCGAGATTGAGCGCACAGAGCCGCGGGTGGGCGCGCGCGATCTCGGCGATGCGGAAGAACGCCGCCGCCGTCTCGACCATCGCGATGAAGCGGGTCGTGCCCGGCGCCATCCCGCGCTCGGCCTCGATCTCGTCGACCACTTCGGCAAGGAGCCGCACATGTTCGGGGCCATCCACCTTGGGCAGAGCCAGCGCCAATACCCCGGGGCCGACCGCCGCCTCGATGTCCCTGACGGCGAGGCGCAACGGCCGGTTGATGCGGACCACGACATCGGCGCCGCCGCGCGACACAATCTCGGCCGCTTCCGGCACCAGCCCGCGTGCCCTCTCCTTCTCAGAGGCGGCGACGCTGTCTTCGAGATCGAGGATGATCGCGTCGGCGCCGCGCCTGGCAGCGCCGTCGACAAAGCGCTTGGCGGTCACCGGCACGAACAAGAGCGAGCGCCATACCGGCAAAGACGAGGCGGTCATGATCCGTCTCCGGCGAGCCGAATGATCCCCTCATGCGCGAGCGCTTCGATTTCACGGGAGCCGAGGCCGAGCGAGCCCAAAATCTCGGCCGTGTGCTCACCCAATGCCGGGGCTGGGCTCCGAAGCCGGCCGGGTGTCGCAGAGAGCCGCGGGATCACATTGTGCGTCGGCAATCGCCCGATCTGCTCATCGGGAAGATCGACCAGGATTTTCCGCGCGATCACATGCGGATCGGCCATGAACTGGTCGATGTCGTAGACCGGCGCGGCAGTGACCTCGGCGCGCTCGAAAATCTCCATGTTCTCGGCCAAGCTGCGCGCGCCGATAAAGGCAACGATCGGCGCCTCGCAAGCCTCAGCGTTCCTGACCCGGTCGCTGTTGGTGCGGAAGCGCCGGTCGGTAATCATGTCCTCGCGGCCGATCGCGCGAAAGAGCCGCTCGGCCATCGCCTGGATCGACGCCGAGATGCCGATGTAACGCCCGTCCTTGGTGCGGAAGACATTGCGTGGCGAGGTCGTCTCCGAGCGGCTGCCGGTCCTTTCCCGCACTGTCCCGGTCAACCGATAGATCGCCGCTTCGGTCGCGATGAACGAAAACAGCGGGTCGAGTAAAGGCAGGTCGATGACTTGGCCCTTAGCTCCCTTAGTGGGGCCGCCCTTGGTCTCGACCTCGCGCAGCGCGACCAAGACGGCGAAGGCGCCGTAAAGCCCGGCGACCATGTCGGCGAGCGCAGTAGGCGGCAAAGCCGGCTCGCGGTCCGGAAAGCCGGTGCGCGAGGCATAGCCCGACATGCTTTCGACCAAGGTGCCAAAGCCGGGCCGGTCGCGGTAGGGCCCGTCCTGGCCCCAGCCGGACACCCGCAGGATGATCAGCCCGGGATTGCTCCGGTGCAGGATCTCCGGCGCGAGGCCCATCGCCTCGAGCGTGCCCGGACGGAAATTTTCGATCAGCACCTGCGAAGTCGCGATCAAGTCGAGGAGCAGCTCGCGCCCGCGCGGCTCTCTGAGGCTCAGCGCCAAGCTCTTCTTGTTGCGCGAATACACCTTCCAATGCACACTCACGCCGTCGGTCTGCCAGGCGCGCAGCGGGTCGCCGCGCTTCGGATCCTCGATCTTCACGACCTCGGCCCCGAAATCGGCGAGTTGGAGACTGACCATATTGCCGGACACCAGGCGCGACATGTCGATCACGCGCACCCCATCGAGCGGGCAAGCCGCCCCCGGCTCGAATGATTTCTCGGGCACGCTCATCGGCTCGCACCTATGCTGGAGGCTGCGGGGCACTGCTCAACCTTAGCGCCGCAGCCGCGGGAAACAAAGAGGAGCGGCGTCGGAGAGCAGGCGGCTTGCGGATGGATCCGGCAGCGCCCGGATGGGCGCAGACCCCGAACTGCACCTCCATCCTCCTGTTTCTGCAATGCATCTACAAGCACGTATCTCTCCTCGCTGCCGCGGCGCATTCGCGACAGCGCTTCAAAGCAGAGGATACGATGCGGTTACGGCAATTCTAGCGTCGATGACCGCGTGATCCCTGCGCCAGCGCTGATACCCTACCTGTCTGCGCTTTAGAAACCGTCAACCATAGTGCCGTAAATCGCTTGCCTATCGACTAATGGTAGGCCCTATGTAGCTTTAGGGGCGATCTCGCGCGGTGAATAGCGGTGGCCGACGGACATTCTGCCCGGATCCATGAGATCGACTTCTGTGCCGAAGTCGCCAAAGCTGCAAAAGAAATTTTTGCATCGCAACCCGGTTCGCATTTTGCCGACGCTCGAATCGAGGGGTTTGGCTCTGGCAGATTGGGCCGGCAGCGGAAAGATCTTCGTTTCCTCGACGACGAGGGTCGCGTTGTACTCACCGGAGAGGTCAAACTTCCAGGAACGCCCGAAGGCCGTTCTCCTTACGATGCAAAGCTTATTCGAGACGCCCAACAAAAAGCGGACGACGCGAATGTCCAGTACTTTTTTACCTGGAACGTAAATAGCTTCGTACTGTGGGATCGTTATAAACAATATGTACCGCTATTGGAGCGCCGCGTCCGAGAATGGCCTTCACAGAGATATTTCCGTAGTCCAGACGAGGTAGGACGTCGGGAAAACCTTGATTATATTGCTCGCGAGCTTCTTCCCGGGCTGCTTGCCGAGATCGGCTGGGCGGGTTCCGAATTGGGGGATGCCTCCCGACGACATCTTCATCCGCTCCCTAGAAAGCCATCTCGCTTGGCCTACGGATCTAACTCGGGCGTACATCCAGGCTGAAGCTGAAGTCTCGACAGCTTTCGATTCCCGGCTGCAGGAATGGATGGCGGCGCAGAACTGGTATGTCGTGCGCCGCTCGCCCGAGCAATGGGCCGAAGCGCTGGATAGGGCGGCGCGGACTCTAGTGTATGTCCTCGCGAACCGGATCATTTTTTATCAAGCGTTGCGGGCACGCTTCCCGACGCTGCCGGAACTCGGCTACGTCTGAAGACAGCAGCGGAAATCTATTCCGCGATGCTGCGGACCTTCCAGTACGCAGTTCAGATGACTGGCGATTACGAGCCGCTATTTTACCCCAACGACGCAGATGCTTGGGCGGGAGAGCTGGTGTTCGCGCATACGCAAGCGCCGGAGGCCTGGCGCGGGGCATTGCGCGGGCTCGCTGGATACGACTTCAGTCATATATCGTCGGATCTCGTCGGCCGGATCTTCCAACGCTTGATCGGCCCGGAGGAACGCCATCGATGGGGGCAGCATTTCACCGGTGACGATGTCGTCGATTTTATCAATGCATTCTGTGTCCGGCGGGCGGACGCCGCAATCCTCGATCCGGCCTGCGGCAGCGGGAGCTTCCTGGTGCGGGCCTATTACCGCAAACGCAGCCTCGATCAATACAGACCGCACGTCGAACTACTCTCCGGGCTGTATGGCAGTGATATCGCTGCATATCCCGCGCATCTGGCAACCCTCAATTTAGCAGCGCGTGAAATCAACGACGAGCGAAACTATCCCCGCATCGCGCGTCGAGATTTCTTCGACGTTATTCCCGGAGACGCCTTTTGCAAGCTACCCGACACTACGGGTAATGGCACATTGGAAATTGTACTTCCGCCTCTTGATGCCGTAGTGGGCAACCCGCCCTACGTTCGACAGGAGAAGATTGGTCGGCCCGTAAAGGAAAAGTGGGCCCGCCTCATCGCCGACCGCTGGTCGGGGACGGAATTTGCGGGCCGTAGCGACGCACACTGCTACTTCTGGCCAGCGGCAGCATATTTCCTGAAGGAGCACGGTTATTTTGGGTTCCTGTAGTTGCCCCCGAATAAACGGACAGGGAGTAGTTCTTAGGGTTGGTCCACGGCTGCGCTCGCGTCAAGGCTGGCGCTTTGCGCCACCGCCTGCGGCGGCTGCGGCCTTGACCCGATCGCCTCCGTGGACATTGTGCTGTCAAGCGGTCGACGCCCGGCTCCGACCGCGTTCTCGGTCGTCCTCTCCACCAGCTGTTTTCTGAACTCGCGCGGCGAGCGGTAGCCCAGCGCCTTGTGCGGATGCACGCTGTTATAATGCTCGAACCAAGCATCGAGCTGGCGCAGCACACTGGCCGCATCGGGTTTCGCGCTGACCCGGGCATAGTCGCGCTTGATCAGTTTGACAAAGGCTTCGGCCATGCCATTAGATTGCGGGCTCTCGACCGGTGTCGTGCACGGCACCAGGCCGATGCCGCGCGCCAAGGATCGCGTCTCCCCGGCGGTATAGGGCGAGCCGTTGTCCGACAGCCATTCGATCGACTTGGGCAATTTGTCGACCAGCCCGAAGCGGCGCTCGACGCTCTGGATCATCAGGTCGCGAATGTCGGAGCTGTTGATGCCGCCGGTCGTTGCGACCCAGGAGATCGCCTCGCGCTCGCAGCAGTCCAGCGTGAAGGCGATGCGCACCTTCTCGCCGTTGTCGCAACCGATTTCGAAGCCGTCCGAGCACCATCGCGTATCAGGGAGATCGACCGCGACCCGGCCGTCGTGGCGGCGCTCCTCGCCATTGCCGGTGTGGCGTTCGAGCAGGAGACCATACGCCTTCATGACCCGGTAGACGCGCTTGAGGTTCACTGCCGCGGCGCCTTGTTCGCGGCGCTGCCGCCGCAGCAGTGCATGGATACGCCGGTAGCCATAGGTCGGTTGACCAGCAAGCAGCGCTTTGATCTCGGCGACAAGCTCCGCCTCGGGCTGCGGATGACGGCCACGCCGCCGCCGGCTGCGCCCCGGTGCCGCTTGGACGGCCAAGTTGGAGCGGGCAACCCCGAGGGTATCGGAGATCGTCTTCACGCCGTGCCGTTCCGCGCGGACGAGGGCGAGCGCAACAGCCGTTTTTTTGGCTGCGCCAATTCCAGTGCATCGCGCAGGACCTCGTTCTCGAGGGTCTTCTTGCCAAGCAGGCGCTGCAATTCCCGAACTTGGTGCTGCAAGGCCCGGTATTCGGAGGCGGGTACCACTTCCTCGCCAGCCCCGACGGCCGATAGTGCGCCCGCCGCGTAAAGCCGCCGCCAGGTGAACACTTGGTTCGGCGCGATCCCGTGCTGGCGCGCCACCAGCGATACCGACTTCCCTGGCGCGTAGGTCTCCTGGACGATCCGCGCCTTTTCTT
>JBARIB010000449.1:0-1754 GCA_049799535.1 Allostellaceae bacterium
GGCCACGGTCTTCCGGCCGACGAGCACCCACGGTGTGCCGTGCTTCGTTACCGCAGTCCAGCCCTTGTGGTAGATGCCGCGATTGCCGAACATTACGAAATACTGCGTCTCATGCCGATCCGGGGCCTTGGCGTCGTCGAACGAGTACAGCATGCTCACACCCTCGATCGGCCGCTGCTGTACACCGTTGACAGAGACCGGCTCGGGCAATCCCGCCGCCTCGAGGATCGTCGGCGCCACATCGATGACATGGTGGAACTGCGAGCGGATTTCGCCTTTGGCCTTGATGCCGTTAGGCCACTGCACGATGGTGCCATTGCGGGTCCCGCCCCAGTGGGAGGCGACCTGCTTGGTCCACTGGTAGGGGGTGTTCATGGCATGCGCCCAGCCCACGGCGTAGTGGTTGTAAGATTCCGGCCCGCCGAGCTTTTCGTACCGCTCCATCAGGAATTCCGGGGTCTCGAGGCCCGCCAGGCCGTTGAAGTTGGCCATCTCGTTGTACGCGCCGTTCAGTGTGCCCTCGGCCGAGGCGCCGTTGTCGCCGGTGATGTAGACTATGAGCGTGTCGTCGAGGATGTTGAGCTTCTTCAACCCGTCGATCAGGCGGCCGACATGGTGGTCGGTGTACTCCAGGAACCCCGCATAGACCTCCATCTGGCGGCGCAGGATAGGCTTTAATGCCTCGGGCATGTCGTCCCACGCCGGAATTTCGGTATGGCGCGCGGTGAGCTGGCAGTCCCCCGGGATCACGCCCAGCGCCTTTTGCCGGGCGATGGTTTCTTCGCGCAACTTGTCCCAACCCTGATCGAACTTGCCCTTGTATTTGTCGGCCCACTCCTTGGGCACGTGGTGAGGCGCGTGAGTCGCGCCGGGTGCGAAGTAGACAAAGAACGGTTTATCGGGCGCCAGCGCCTTCTGCTGAGAGACCCAGGCCATCGCCTTGTTGGTCATGTCCGCCATCAAGTGGTAGCCCTCTTCCGGCGTCTTTTTCGGCTCGACCGGCGTGGTGCCCTCGTAGAGCGTCGGATACCACTGGTTTGCCTCGCCGCCGATGAAGCCGTAAAAGTACTCGAACCCGCCGCCGCCGGTCGGCCAGGCGTCAAAGGGGCCGACCGGGCTGGTCTCCCACACCGGCACTTCGTGGCATTTGCCGAACTGCGCGGTCGAGTAGCCGTTGAGCTTGAGGGTCCGGGCGAGCGGCGAGATGGTATTGGGCAGCACTGAGCTGTAGCCCGGCTCGCCGGTGGCAATCTCGGTGATGCCGCCCATGCACGCGGAGTGGTGGTTGCGCCCGGTCAGCAGCGCCGCCCGCGTCGGGGAGCAAAGCGCGGTGGTGTGGAAGCGGTTGTACTTCAGCCCAGCCGCCGCCAGCTTTTCCAGGTTCGGCGTCAGGCAGGGGCCGCCAAAGGCGCTGTTGGAGCCAAACCCGGCGTCATCGATCAGGATCAGCAGGACGTTGGGCGCGCCCCTGGGCGGGCGCAACTGCTCGATCGGCGGGAATTTGGTGTCCGGATCCCGCGCGTCATAAGTGATCAGCCCGGTTCGATCGGGCGTCGGGATCGGCAGGTGGGAACGATGTTTGTTGTCTTCGCTGCTCATGGCCTGAACATCCCCTTTACATGGTTGAATCGGTCATCGCGACGCTGTCGCCTGACGAACGACGCAGCGGAAACCCACATGGCTCGTGGACGTATCCACCGGCTCCGGATGACGCGCCGCCGGGCGGTAACGGCGGCAGTAATTCGGCGCACAGA
>JBARIB010000450.1:0-2721 GCA_049799535.1 Allostellaceae bacterium
GTTCCGCCGATACCGGTCGCAACCGATCGAACGGGTGATAGACCTGATCAATCCGGTGCTACGGGGATGGGTGAACTACTTCGCGGTTGGGCACTCCAGTGAGTGCTTCAGCTTCATCAAGGATTGGGTGGAGAAGAAGGTCAGGCGCCAGCTGGCGCATGCTCAGAAGCGAAAGGGCTTCGGCTGGGAACGATGGAGTAGGCAGTGGCTGTACGACACTCTAGGGCTGTTCAACGGCTATCGAGTGCGACGCGACAGGCCGAAAGTCGCCCCGGCAGGATAGGTCCAATAAGCCTCGACGTGAAGCAAATGGGGGAGCGCAGTGCGGGAAATCCGCACGCTGCGTTCGACGTGGAGGGGGCTGGAAACGTGGCGCGGTCGAAACTCTCCGGCCCAAACCGGCGCGCCAGTCCTCGACCCTACCGGGGAGCGCCCGGCGGTGAAATTCCTCCGCGCGACTCGACAAACCCGGCGGCTCAGTCGCGGCCACCGAACGACCGGAATCGGCGCATCTCGCCCCTTACGATGCCTCCCGGCGAAGGTCGCCTTACCCGATCGACAGCGGACCCCTCAGCCGGTGAAGCGGGAACTAGCCGGGCGTGGATTTTGGTCGAGAAGCCACCGCGCGAGCGGCCAAGAGCTTGCTTCTGAGTTCCCCCCCCTTTTGCGCCGGCTGCGCTACGCGCCCGCATCGAAAAACACCCATTCATCGTCTGTCATCAAGCCACGAACCAAAGCTGACCTCCAATCCAGAGGTAAGTCTCGAATCACACTCTTCCGCGTCGAGGGAATCCCCTATATTCGGGTTTGTCTACGTGCCCTAAGACCTAAACAGCAATATCATTGGGAGTAACGCCATGGATTTACTCAAACACCTGCCGAGCCCGATCTCTCCGAGCTTCAGCGAGGCACTGCGCATCGATACGCAAGCCGGCTGCTGGATCTTCGTCGCCGGCCAGGTCGGCGTGCCATTGCCGCCGGACAAGGGCAGCGTCACGTTCGAACAGGAGGTGCGTACGACCTTCGAGCGCATCCGGGATTCGCTCAGCAAACTCGGCGCCGGCATGAACCATGTCGTCAGCATCAAAACATATTTGACCGATCTCGGCCCCTATGCGGTGTTCTCGCGCATCCGCGGAGAGTTCTTTCCGAAAGACCCGCCCACCAGCACCGCCGTGCAAGTCGCGGGCCTGTTGCTGAACGCGAAGATCGAGATCGACGCCATCGCCTTCCTGCCCGCAGGTCCCGCCGCGTGAACGCGATCCTGGCCCAGTACCGCGCCCGCACCCCCGGCTCGGCGGTATTGATGGAGCGGTCCATCGATGCCGTCGCCGGGGCGTCAGCCGCAACTTCGGCTACCACATCCCCTATCCGGTGGTGAACGAGCGTGGTACCGGCGCGCGCCTGATCGACGTGGACGGCAACGACTATATCGACTTCGCCTACGCGCCCGCATCGAGTGCTTCTTCAACAGACTGAAAAACCATCGCCGCATCGCCACTCGCTACGATCAAGCCGACAGTAGTTTCCTCGGCTTCATCTTGCTGGGCTGCATCCGCATCTGGATCAGGTTTGTCCACGCGGCCTAGTCTTCATGCCCCGAAGCCGACCCCCATGATCACCCTCGCGAACGGCGAGGTAGGGTGGATTCCTGTCCTTCGCCAGCACCCGCTCGGGCGACAAGATCGCGCCGAAAGCCGCCATTCGGCGAGATCGGCCGGCGGGTTCGGCCATGGTGGTCGCTCCCGCTACCTGATCATTTCAGGCTCCCTGGTCTGCAGCCCTTTGGCGCTTCCTGCATGACAGCCAGCGTATGATCGTATGATCGTCGGGATCTTTGAAGAACGCCATCCATAGCGTGGTCGTCCATCGACGCGATCCGGTGCGGAGGATGGGTGAACGTCACGCCGCGCCGCTCCAATTCGGCGACGGTCGGCTTGAGCCGCTCTACCGAGATCGGCGGGTTGTCGCGGAAGGGCCGATACCGGACGAGTCGCTCTTGAACAGACATCTCAAAGAGCGGACGTAGGTCGAAATCTCCGTTAGCCAGCCGGTCGCCAAGGGGCCACTTTCCATGCGGTGTCACGAGGTCTCGCCAAGAAGCACGGCAAGAGGCTTGAGCGGGCCAAGCGGGATGAGTTCGAACGCCATCATGCCCGCCTGCCCCAGAGGCAGCGCCTCCAGAAGCTCACAGGCTTCGGCACGCTCCGTCACGTTCATGATGAAGACGACCCCACCGCCTTCTGTCTGGAAGAACCACTGATCAATCTTTCCCGTGAGATGGAGGCGGGTCGTCTCGCGCACCTCCGACGGCATGATTGGGAATCTCGCCGCGCTCTTCCCCGCTTCTGTAAGCCGACCAATGGCCAGCATCCTTGTGGTGGGAACGACGAGATCGGCCGGCTTGAACTTGCCGGGCGCGCCGGCATTCGCCTGGGTCTGGGTGGCCATTGTACTATTCCTTTGTTTCGATCGGAAGCGGCCGCCCGGACCGGAACGGCCGCCGTGCGGCGCATCACGCAAGCATGGCGCTCGCGACCAGCTCGGGCTCGTCGATCTGCACCCAGTGACCGGCCGAAATCCTATGAAGGGAGACGTCGCTCAGATGAGACCGAAGATCCTCCGCCACGCCGACATTGAGGTACGGATCGTTCTCGCCCCAGATTAGCTTGACCGGAATGTCGAGCGCTTCCATCTCCGGGATGCGCGTCGTATTCCGGG
>JBARIB010000451.1:0-1893 GCA_049799535.1 Allostellaceae bacterium
CCTCTATGCGATCGACACACCGGCACTGCCGTTGGCGCAAGAACATAAGACGGTCTCAGCCGCCGAATAGGCGGCACTTCGCCTATCCCAGCCGGCATCGGGTAGGTATGCGGGCCGGGGTAACCGGCATACGGAATCGGGTTGAAAAACACCGCTAGCTTTAGCCTACAGGGTTCTGGCGCTCTGCCCCAAACTGGTTATTGGTTGAGGATGCCTTCAAAAACTAATTCCACTCATCGTGGATGCATAAAATAATAATTTTAACATAGCATCCCTGCAGTATACAAACTTAGAACTGTTATTCTGTGGGCAATAAATATAGCCTCGACGCAATACTGCGCGCGCGAGTATATTTGCCCAGGTTCCTCATGCATCCCAGTGCATGCGAGGCACCGCAGACGGTTCGCTCTTTTCGCTTTTAAGGAGAAGGGATCGTGAATGGGTTGAATCGCCTAAGGCGTTTGGTGTGCGATCTGACGGCGCTATCCAATGCGGAGGCGGGTGAGCCTGAGTTGCTCGTCCGCGCCGGCTCATCATTGCGTGATCTGGTGTCCGCGGACGATTGGCTCCCAGCGGAATTTGCCGAGCCCGATCCGGTACAATATCGCCAGTACCTTCTGTACTGCGACCCGTTGGAGCGCTTCTCGATTGTCAGCTTCGTATGGGGTCCGGGGCAGCGCACCCCGGTGCACGATCATACTGTGTGGGGACTGATCGGCATGCTCCGGGGCGCCGAGATCTCACGAAACTACACGGCGGATTTAGCGGGCAAGCTCGAATGTCAAGGCATCCTTCACCTGGTCGCAGGGCAAATTACGGCGGTTTCGCCGCAGATCGGGGACATACACCAGGTCGAAAACGCCCTTACTGACCGGCCGTCGATCAGTATTCACGCGTATGGGGCCAATATTGGAGCCGTTGCACGCCACGTGTACCTGCTGGAGTCTGGAGAGACCAAACCCTTCGTCTCAGGTTACGCCAACAAAAGATTGCCGAACCTCTGGGATCGCTCAGCTGAGACGCGGAGCCGCCTCGGTATCTGATTCTCAATGACGCGGTTTCGCCTCGGCCCATCGATCACGGAATAATTAGAGGCAACATCCAGGGAAAGCGCGCATGTCGGGGCTGAACAGGCGGCAAATATTGTGGCACATCGGCACGGGGACAATGGCGCTCGCTTGGCCCGCCCTGAGCTCGCGGCTGGCATGGCCGCAATAGCGGCCCGATTTGACTCCGGGTCTTCCGGCGGGAGTTTATGACACCGCGGTGCTGGATTCGTTGCCCGGGAAGAAGCCGCTGATAAAGCTGAGCTATCGGCCGCCCAATTATGAGACGCCGGTTTCGTACTTCAAAACCGCAATCACGCCCAACGACGCGTTCTTCGTGCGCCATCACCTCGCCGACATCCCCGAGGCAATCGACCCGAAGAGCTGGCGCTTGCAGGTCGGCGGCGAGGCGACGACGACCCCGTTCGAGCTGACCCTGCAAGAGCTGCAGACGGGGTTCGAGCAGGTCGAAATCACCGCTGTTTGCCAATGCTCCGGCAACCGGCGCGGGTGGTCGCAGCCGCATGTGCCGGGCGTCGAGTGGGGCCCCGGCGCAATGGGCAACGCGGTCTGGCGCGGCGCTCGCTTGAGGGACGTGCTGGCGAAGGCGGGATTGCGCAAAGAGGCGATCGAGATCGTCGTCAATGGCGCCGACGGCCTTGTGCTCGACAAGACCCCTGATTTCGTCAAAAGCATCCCGGTGTGGAAGGCGCTCGACCAAAATACGATCATCGCCCACCAGATGAACGGGCAGCCGCTGCCCCACTTTAACGGCTTCCCGGCGCGGCTGATCCTGCCCGGCTGGACCGCATTCTCGCCGAGAGGCTGCGGCGGCTTCGTGCAGACC
>JBARIB010000452.1:0-2176 GCA_049799535.1 Allostellaceae bacterium
TTTTTGCCCGATTAAATATCGAAATCAGTAGATAAGAGCATTGGGATAGCGCAAGTGAATATTATCGCTATCTCAAGAAGCTAAGATCCACGCCTGGATTTAGCTTTTTCTACGATGGCAGTGTTGCCTATAAAGCCCCCATTCCCCGGATGAGCTCACGGTTTTGCGAGCATTTGGTGCAATTTCGGTATAAGATACAACATCTTGTGCGAGATCGACCGAGGCGCGCATGGCGGACCCAACGGGTGAGTCGACGAGCGCCCTGCTGAGGCTTGATTTTGACCGCCGCCTGAAGCTGGAATTCCACGGCAGCGTGATCACCTCCGATGCGGGACTGCTCGCCTATCGCGAGTTGGACAACACGCTCGGCTTGACCGGCATGGCTGGTGACGTGCTCGCGGATGTGCGCACCGGCAAGAACGGTCGTCACCTGTTCGTCAGCTTGCTGCGGCAGTCGGTATTCGGCCGGCTTGCCGGCTACGAGGACGTGAACGATGCCGAGCGGCTGTGCCGCGATCCGGCCATGCGCTGGGTGGTCGGCGACCGGGCGATCGAAGGGACGGCTGCATCGGCCAGCCAGATGGGCCGCTTCGAGACAGAGTGGCTGACCCGGCCGGAGAACCTCGCCGCCCTTGCCGATTTGACTGGCCAGTGGATCGACACCGTGCACAGGCGGCGCCCGCCGAGGATCGTCGTACTCGACATGGATTCGAGCGAGAGCCCGACTTATGGCGAGCAGGAGGGGAGCGCCTACAACGGTCACTTCAGCTGCACCTGCTACCACCCGCTGTTCGTATTCAACCAGCTCGGCGATCTGGAGCGGTGCGCGCTACGGCCAGGCAACGTGCACTCGGCCGACGGCTGGCGCGAGATATTGGAACCAGTCGTGTCGCGCTACCGGGGCAAGGGGACGCGGTTATATTTTCGAGGCGATGCGGCCTTCGCCAACCCGGAGATATACGAATTCCTCGAAGTTGAAGGCATGGGCTACGCGATCCGGTTTCCAGCCAACCGGGTCTTACAGGAAAAGATTGGATACCTGCTCAAGCGCCCGGTCGGTCGACCGCCGCATGAGGTGCGCCGCTGCTATGCCAGCTTCGGCTACCAGGCGCAGAGCTGGAAGAAGCCCCGTCGAGTGGTGGCGAAAGTCGAGTGGCATCCAGGCGAGCTTTATCCGCGGGTCGGCTTCATCGTCACCAACCTGGCACGCCCGGCCGAGCGCGTTGTCGCCTTCTACAACCAGCGCGGCACGGCGGAGCAATGGATCAAGGAAGGCAAGGGCGCAATCAAGTGGACGCGGCTGTCATGCCGCACGTTCGCCGCCAACGCCGTCCGCCTCCAGCTCCATGCGCTCGCCTACAACCTCGGCAACCTCATGCGGACGCTGGCGATGCCCAAGGCGGCGGAGCCGTGGTCGCTGACCAGCCTGCGCGAGAAGCTAATCAAGATCGGCGCGAAGGTCGTCAGCCATGGCCGCTACGTCAGCTTCCAGCTGGCCGAGGTCGCAGTGTCACGACAGATGTTCCAGGAAATCTTGTCGCTGATCGCCCGATTGCGGGCACCGCCCGCGCCAGCATGACCGGGCGATCGGGTCAGATGCGACAGACGACGACAGCAGAGGTGCGCCTGATGAAGGCAACGCAGCGAGTTTCGGCCCTGCGAGGCGGGCAACCCGACGATTTGATTGCCAGCGGCGCGGGTTGCGAGGGAATTTCGTTGCGGGGCGCCTCGATGAGACGGAAAATCGGACCCAACAGACCGGGTATCCGAGGAATGTCGGCTAAATCAATGTGCGGAGGAAGCGCGTTTACCATACGCTTGCCGACGCCATTCGGCGTCTAGGTACTCGAACCAGCGGACCAAGAGGGAGGAGTTGTGACATGCGCCGGATTTTTGCGGCTTCCGTTGCGGGCATCGTTCTGGTGAGCGCTCTGCTAGCGAGCCTACCGATAGCTGCACAGCAGGCCGCCTCAGGCAATGTTCCTGCGAAATCCGATGAAACAGCATATGTGCAAAAGACATTTATCATCGCCACCTTTATTGATCCTCCTACAGGAAGCGCAACTTTTGATCGTGCCAAGGAAGCCCATTTTAACTTATTCACGGCGCGCGGGCACGGCCTCTCGGCTGTTGGTGGCTTCTCAACCGGGGAAATGGATTCTCGGTTAGATCTAGC
>JBARIB010000453.1:0-3282 GCA_049799535.1 Allostellaceae bacterium
AAGTCAATGTGCTGTGGCTCGTACAGGTCCTGCGCGCGATCGGCGGCAGCCTGCAGGGTGTCCTCGCCTTCGCCATAGTGACCTTCGTGTTCGTCATTTTGGGCCTGCTCGAGGTGGTGCCGTTCGGTCGCCGCCTTTGCCGGATTGGCGACGGACAGTTTGGCGCGGCAGCGATCGACACAGCAGCGGAGATTGCGGCAAGACTGCAGACCTACATGCTGGTTCGCTTCGCCATGAGCGTGCTGACGGGGCTTGCGTTCTGGGTCTTTGCCGCAGTCGACGGGCTCGAGCTGCAACGTGAATGGGGGGTGATTGCTTTCGTCCTGAACTTCATCCCGTTTATCGGATCCTTCGTGGCCACCCTGCTACCCACCCTCTTCGCAGCCGCGCAGTTCGAATCGCTCTACGCCGCTCTTGTCGTATTTATCGGGCTGAACCTCCTTCAGTTCGTCATCGGCAGCTACATCGAGCCCCGCCTGGCCGGGACTGCAGTTTCCGTCTCCCCCTTCATGGTGCTATTTGCGGTATTCTTTTGGGGCATGCTCTGGGGCATAGCCGGCGCGTTTATCGGCGTGCCGATCCTGATCGCGTTCGCAACCGTCTGCGCCAGGCATGCTCCCGCTCGCCCGATCGCGGTCCTGCTTTCCGCAGATCTCGCCAAGGGCGAGAAGAGTTGATGACACACAGCATCCAGGCCTCGGACGTATCGTGCGCGCGATGACAGCTGGGCTGCGGGCGTTGGGCGCCACTGCGTTGCTCATGCTTGCAGCCTGCTCCTCCCTGTCCGTGCCGATGAACGAGCCCTTGCACTCCGCTTCCGGGAATACCGAATATCGGCTACTCGATGTGAACCGCCTCGGCGGGGCTGAAAGCGCCCTGGTGCTGGTGGCCCTCTCGGGCGGAGGTAAGCGTTCCGCCGCTTTCGGCCACGGGGTGCTGCGCGGGATGCGGGAGATCCGCGTGCGGCCGGAGGGCAAGGACAGCGCCTTGCTCGACGAAGTGGACCTGGTGGCCGGCGTCTCCGGCGGGTCGTTTCCGGCGGCACATTTCGGCCTCTACGGGGCCAAATCGTTCGAAACTTTCCCCGACGAGTTCCTCTATCCAGACATCGAGGCGTATATCTGGGGCACCTTCGTGCTGCCGTGGAATTGGGACTGGATATTCAATCCGTTGGCCGGTACCAACGACCGGATGACCTGGGTCTACGACCGCTTGATGTTCCACGGCGCGACTTATGCGGATTTTTATCGACGCGGCCGTCCTCAGGTCAGCATCAACGCCACCGATATCAGCTTTGGTAGTCCGTTCGGCTTCTTGCCGCAGACCTTCGACGTGATCTGCTCCGATCTCTCGAACCTGCCAATCGCCCGCGCGGTCGCCGCCTCCAACGGTTTTCCAGTACTGTTCAGTCCGGTGACCTTGCGCAACTACCGCGGGCCCGATTGTCCGCTGCCACCCCCGGTGTCAGCCGACGCCTGGAGCCGTGCCCAGAACGATCTGCGGACCCGGGCATTGCTCGAGACCCTTTACCGCTATTCCGACGGCCAGCAATCGCCTTGGATTCACCTGATGGACGGCGGGATATCGGACAATCTGGCACTGCGGGTGCTGCTCAACAACATGCTGCTGCTGGATACCAGAGTGGATCGATTTCCGGCCGACCTGACGGCGGTCCGCCGGATACTCGTGATCAGCGTCGACGGCCAGTCGGCGCCAAACCCGAACTGGCCGCGCCAGCGCATTGTGAGCGGGCTGGGGCAGGTCCTTTCCGCGGTCAGCAGCACGCAGATCGGGGCCTACAACATCGAGACGCTGATCGCCGTCCAGAGCACCGTCGATGATCTCGTCGACAAGCTGCGTGTCATGCGCTGTCGCCAGGCTCCGGTGATCGGGGGTTTCGCCTGCGGCGATGTGGCGGGGCGGGTGCTGCGGGTCAGCCTCTCCGATTATCCCGATCCCGAGCAACGCGCTCGTCTCGTCGCGATCCGTACCGGTCTCACTCTGCCGCGCGAGCAGGTGGATGCGCTGGTTTCCGCCGGCGAGACGATGATCGGCCGTGACGCCGAGACGATCGCGGGGTTCCTGGAGCCGGGGCCCCAGGCTGAAGTCATGGCTCGCCGGAGATGATCACGGGATAACGGGCTCTTCGGTCGCGACATAGGGCTGTTCATTGTCGAAAAGCCCGTATGGATGTGGCCGCTCTTTTGGTCATCGTGATCTTGCCATTGACCGGCATCATTAGCATTTCGGAAGCCCTGGCCGGTTACGCCGCCCGGACGGGGCGCGCTTGTTGCCCTTGGAGGATCGGCTGGCGGGCTTGGAAATATCTCAGAATTGCAAAACACGCCGCCGCGGCGGCGAAGTGCTTGAGGGTATGTCCGCTCAGGAAGCTTCCGGCCGAATAAATCGCCTTGTCGGTGAACTCGAATACCTTGGCCAGCGCGTAGAATGCCCCGGCGCCGATCCAATAAGATGTCCCGGTGTACTTAGGGGGATACAGCAAAAACAGCAATATCACTGCAAGCCCGGGAAAGAACTGCACCCAGAAATAAAGCCGCAGATCGTCGGTCCAGCGCCACAGCAACAAGCTGACGACGCCAGTGGCAAGGGCCGGCCACAGCACGATAGCGCCGGCCCTCCCGCCGACCCGCTCCTCGACGACGAGAGCGAGGATTGCAGCGAAGCTCAGCGTCATCGGCAGCCGGTCCCAGAACAGAGTATCGTCGTTCGGATCCCAGTGGTAATAGGAAGAGCCGATGCCGGTCAGGAAAACTCCCAGAAAGAAGACGACGGTTGCCGGATCGTTACGAAACCGTCGCAACCCCGCGGCGCCGACCCAGAGGAAGGGGAGGTTCGAGACGACGTTCCAAAAGTTCGGAATGCCGAAAATGGTACGCTGGTCGGCGAATTGGTGGTAACTCTGGTCCTGCGGGATTGCAGGCAACAGCAGCAATCCCGCAAGTGACGCTGCCGTCAGGCCGGAGAACAGCAGGGTTGGGAGATTTCGTGTCACGCCGCTGCGCGTCATGCCGACAGGATAGCACAAGCCCGGCGAGCGGCAGAGCGTTGCCGAGAAACCGGGTGACTCCCACTTAAACGATGGGCAGAATCAGGTCAGTCTTGCTCGCATCGAGGCTGGGATAGGAGGCCCTATGATACGCAGATTCGCGATCGTGCTGGCCGTCATTATAGCGATTTGTGCCGCCTCGCCCGATCTCGCCAGTGCTCAGGGACGCGGCGGTGGCTGGCATGGTGGCGGCTGGCATGGTGGCGGCTGGCATG
>JBARIB010000454.1:0-2617 GCA_049799535.1 Allostellaceae bacterium
TTCGCTTGGCCCCGGAACCGGAATATCGCCGTCCGCGCGATCCGGAATGGGCTTTTATGGTGACCGGCTTCAGCGAATGCATCGATAGCTTCTTCGCCTTTGGCTTATTCGCACTTGCAAAGCGATCCGGGTTCTTCCCCTTGGATCTAGTGGAGACATTCGAGCCGGTGATGCAGGAGGAGGGGCGGCACATCCTTTTTTTCGTGAATTGGGTAGCATGGCACAAACGCAACCTGCCGGCCTGGCGGCGGCCCCTCTTCCTCGCGAAAGTGCTCGCGGTCTGGATCTTTTTGGTATGGGAGAGGATCGGCATCGCGCGGGGGGTCAGCACGGCCGCGGATCCCGGGCCTCGAAATGGCGCGCGCGACAACAACTTCACACTGACCGGCGGCAAAGCGATGGGCGCGGGCGATCTGTCCGTTGCCGGGTTGATCGACGTCTGCCTCGAAGAGAATGATCGGCGGCTTTCCGGGTACGATCCCCGGCTATTGCGGCCCACTCTCGTGCCTTTCCTGATGCGCTTTGCTCGCCGCTTCATGCGATCGCCAATCGCGGCTGCCGCGCCCTCATGAAGATTGGATCCCTTGAGCACAAGGAGCGGTTCTGTCGGCAGTTTATCGAGAGCCACTGCCGTTTCGATCCCGCAACCCTCGCCTGGCCAGATCTCGGTGAAGAGGCGCTCGACCGCCTGCGCGCCATCCCGTTCTGGCAGGAGGTCCTTTATACCGAGCGGCGGGCGGGAGCCATCGTCGCAGCCTATGCCGAGACGATCCCCGATCCGCTAGTGCGTCGGGCGGTTGCACTCCAGGCGTTCGAGGAAGCGCGTCACGCCGGGTTGCTGCGAGAAATGATCCGGCGCTATCGCATCGCTGCCCAAGACCGTCCGATCGAGGAACCGCTGAGCCGAAACCTGCGCCACGCCTTCGCCGATTTCGGCTATGGCGAATGCCTCGATTCATTTCTCGGCTTTGGCGTGTTCAACATCGCTCGCCGCGCCAGTTTCTTGCCTGAGCCGCTGTTCGAGATCTTCGACATGCTGATGTGTGAGGAAACCCGGCACATCGTATTCTTTATCAACTGGATGGCGTGGCAGCAGGCAAGGAACGGGGGCGTTGCGGCTTGGCTAAGGGGGGCAAATTCGGCACGGTATTATTGCCGTGCGGTCCAGCGCCTGCTCCGCACGGTGCGTAAGGGCCGCCGAGCGAATGACGGGAAGGATTTCTCGGCGACCCAGGCGGGCGTGTTTCTCGAGGGGTTCACGTTGCGCCGTTTTATCGAAGAATGTTGTGCCGAACACGCCAGGCGCATGCGAGACTTCGACCCCGATCTGCTGCAGCCACGTTTCTTGCCGAGGCTGGCCGAGATCGCCCTTGTAGGTTTGCGTCTGGGCAGCCCAACCCGCGGCGCCACTGAAGAGCACAGGTGACAGCAAAGCTGTTTCCGGTATTGGCGACGATCCTCGGACTGGGCGTCATCGCGGCTTTGGTGACCCATTTCGGCCTTGGCGCGGTGATCCGCCCGATGATCGCGGTGGGCTGGGCAGGTTTTGCGGCAATCTGCTCGATCCATCTCGTGCTGATCGCGGCGATGGGGATTGCTTGGGGAGCGCTGTTGCCAGAGACGCGGCTGTGGGTCCCCATCTGGGGTCGTCTTGTCCGCGACTCCGGGTCTGAAGTATTGCCGCTTTCGCAGGTCGGAGGGTACGTCCTGGGAGCTCGAGCCGTGGCTCTCGCGGGCGTCTCCGGAACCGCCGCCGCAGCGAGCACCGTCGTCGACGTCACTCTCGAGCTGTTCGGTCAGCTCGGCTACACCGCGCTCGGTGTGGCGTGCTTAATGTATCTCCGGCCCGACGTCGCGATCGCTCTTCCTGCCCTGATCGGCTTAGCCACAGCGGGACTTCTCGCTGTGGCGTTTCTGGCTTTTCAGCATCGCGGCTTCAATCTGTTGGACAGATTTGCCCGGGCGCTTGGCCGCCGCTGGGCGAATAAAACCGCCGCAGGAGCAGCGACGCTTCACGCTGCCCTGGCCGGCATTTACCGGCAGCGTTCGGGGATTTGGTGGAGTTTTTTGCTCCACTTCGCCTGCTGGATTGCCAGCACGCTTGAAGCGTGGATCGCACTAGGGTTTGCCGGCGCGCCTGTCGGCTTCGCCGCCGTCCTAGTAATCGAGAGCTTGCTCTACGCGACGCGCAGCGTCGCCTTTGCCATTCCGAATGCGGTTGGGGTGCAAGAGGGGGCATACATTTTGCTCGGCGCCGGCTTCGGCCTGACCCCGGAGATGGCGCTGGCTCTGTCCCTATTGAAGCGGGCACGCGACCTGGTCATCGGAGTGCCTGCGCTTGCGACCTGGCAGCTCATCGAGAGCGGTCGGCTGTGGCGACGTGCGGCCTCTCCGCGCTTGCCCCTTCACTGAAACGCACCCGTGAGTAGGATACCTATCGAGAAGGGGTCCTACTGCTCACGGGGGACAAAACGAAACCCCGGTCAAGATGACCGGGGCTTCTGCCCGCGTCAGCTGGATGCGATGACCGGGCAATGAGCATCGCGGATGACAATGGGGACATAACGATGCCGGCCCATACTCTTTCAGCTGCAAATCGGTTGCAACAAATATCGAT
>JBARIB010000455.1:0-16513 GCA_049799535.1 Allostellaceae bacterium
CTAGTCTATGGCTGACCCCGGAACGAGAGCCAGGGTCACGCGTGTTGTTTTCGGAACTCGTGGACCTGCAGGGTTGCACCGAGCGGCCCGCAGCAGCGGCGGGTCTATTCTGTGCCGGTCGGCGCGGGAGCACGAGAAACGTCACATCCGCCCCGCGCCCTCCAGCAGCATGCCACCGAAATAGCTGCCTTGCGACCCGGCGCCGAGCACTAGGAGGCGAATCCTCTCCACAGCGGGGCAAGGGGGAGCGGGCGCGGAGGCATGGGCCCCGCCTCCGCCGCCGACCCCCTGGGCAGGCCGCCAGGGTAACCCGGGATCCCGCGGCTCTCACCCAAGCT
The DNA here is from genome assembly GCA_049799535.1 of Allostellaceae bacterium. Classification (GTDB taxonomy): domain Bacteria; phylum Pseudomonadota; class Alphaproteobacteria; order ATCC43930; family CGMCC-115725; genus AP-15. Next base: position 339 of record JBARIB010000455.1, read on the forward strand.
CGTGTGCATAATCATACTCGCTTTTCGAACGCGTTTTGACGATAGGAAATCAGTTTCGGGACGTCCCGGCGCCAGCCCGGGCACCATATGGGGGCCGAGGCACCGCAGTAACAGCAGCGCCGCCTGTTAGGTTCCGCACGAACGTGCGGGGGTGACCCGTGGGCCCAGCTTCGATCTAACGGTCATTCCCTCGCCGAACTCAGACGCGCCTCCCTGATCAGTCCCGCTACCCGGGACAGCTCGCTTCCAGCGAGGATTTCCTCCAGAGTTCGAGATAAGCGGCGGCGCCAATTTGGGTGTGCATCGGTAGTCCCGGGTAGGTTCGCCTGCTCCATCTCGCAGATTACATCCTCCACTTGGGCCAGCAAGAGGCGAGCGCGGGAACGAGCTAAATAGGTGAAGATTGCGTCGCCGAGTTCGGGATAGTAAGCCGGCTCGCCGCCTTCGGGCAGGAACTCACTCATCTTGCTTGGAGCGAGCAACCCCTCTCTGATGAGCGCCTCCAGCAACAGTTGGCAGTCCCGGGCGCGCTCGGCTGCTTCTATCTCCTCCGCATGGCGATCGGGATAAAGTCCCAGACGTCGCCGCCACTCGATGTCGCTGCCGACCCAAAACCCCTTTATCGTGGCGAGATCGTGGGTGGCCGCTGACGCTGCGGCAAGCGCCGGGTACTTGGCCGGCGGCACGAAAACGCCGTCGTCCCGGCGCTCAAAGACGAAAATACGGTACGACAACAGATTGGCCGACCGCATTCTGTCGCGAAAACCCTCCGGCACAGTCCCAAGATCCTCCCCGACTATGGCACAGGCTTGCCGCCGGCTTTCGAGAGCAACAAGCCGGAGGAGGTCATCGAAAGGGTAATTCACATAAGCCCCAGCTCGCGGTTCCATTCCTTTGGGGATCCAATAAAGACGGTTGAGCGACATAACATGATCAATCCGCAAGATCCCAGCGTGGCGCATATTGGCGCGCAATGAAGCGACGAACGGCGCAAACCCGCGGCGCCGAAGAACCAACGGATTGATCGGCGCCAGACCCCAATTTTGTCCGCCACGGCTCAATGCGTCTGGCGGCGCGCCGATCGAGGCCCCAGGCGCGACCAATTCCTGGTCCACCCATGCTTCCGCCCCGTTCGGATCGGCGCCCACGGCCAAGTCGCGGTAGAGCCCCATCGACAACCCGGCAGCGCGGCCTGCGGCCGCCGCCGCAGCGAGCTGTCGATCTGCTTCCCACTGCAAAAACTGGAAGAACTCGACGCGGTCCCGACGCGCAACAGCGAAATCGCTCACTGACGCACTATGCGGATTGCGCATCACCGTGGGCCAGCGCTGCCATGAGAACAGCCCTTTTTCGCCGAAGAAGTGCTCCTGCAGTGCCTCGAACACTGCAAAATCGGCGAATGACTGCCCGCCGCTGTTCTGAAATTCACGGAATGACTGTCCGAGAGCGCCCTTCGCGGCACCATCGGCGCCAAGCTCGCATGACTGAAAGCGGCGAAAGAGGGCTTCCAGTACCGCCCGCTTGCAGGCCGCTACTGCTCCGTAATCGATAAGCTCAGCCGAACGGGCCGCCCAATAGGTGGCCCCGAACCATTCGCCGTGCATAAGCGCCTGCACGGCCTCGTCCTCGGCAAAGCCGGGTACGGCGCTGACGTCGATATATAGATAATCGAGCTGCATGCGGCTCGATGGCGAATAGGGACTGATGTGCCGAGGTTCGGCTGCGAAGAGGGCATGGAGCGGGTTGATGCCGACGACCGAAGCGGAAAGCTGGCCTGCGGCGCGGGCGAGGGTCGCGAGATCGGCGAAATCTCCCATCCCCCAATTCCGCTCGCTGCGCAGCGCGTAGAGCTGACAGCTCAAACCCCAGCGCCGCTCTCCCGGGCCGAGTTCGGGAGGCAAATGACAGCTGTCCGGAGCAACGATCAGCGTCGTTCTGGCTACTACACTGGCGACCGCGACCTCGAGTTGGTGATAACCAAGCGGCAAGCCTGCCGGCAAAGGCATCGCGAAACGTTTGCCATTTTGCCCGAGGTCCGCCGTAACTCGGCCCGAGCATTCGTCCCCGTCTTCGAGCTGGCAGGTCCAGGTGACCTCCCGGCGACCCGCGGGGAGGCGGAGCATGATTTCCGGGCGCACATCCTCGGCATGGACGAGGTGAACGACGCCGACCCCGAGCGGTAGAGCCCTCTGCTGCTCTTCAAGTTCGCGCTGGGTCCGCTCGTGATCGGGCGACAGTCCGAAAGCTTCGATCAGGGCCCGTAAGGTCTCCTCCGATACCTTTCGGACCTCACCCAGCGCATCCCTGTAATGTGCCTCGATACCCATCGACCGGGCGAGCTGTAAGAGACGTTCGCGGTCTTTCATATTAGCGGGGGGAGGCTAAATTCGGCCGATCGCCGTCGTCGAGCAGCACTGCGCCGGTAGCCAGAGAAGCCCGCTGCGGGCTTTGCGGCCGCGGCGCCCGGTTTATGAACAGCGCGAACGAGCGGCCCTGCAACTGGTAGGCCTCTCCCGGCATAAAAAGCCTCGTTTGCGTGGCCCGTCCAGTTGGCTCCGCCGTGTCGACCAGCACTTCCCATGACATTGGAGAGGCAAGGATCGGGAAACGGAAATCCAAATCCTCATGGTAAGCATTCATCATCACTAGGAAGCTCTCGTCGATGTCGCGCTGACCACCCGGAGTGAAGAACTCGCCGGCTGCCCCGCTCAGGACAAAGCCCAGAGATAACGCCACCGGGTTCTTCCAATCCTCGGCGGAAGCCTCTCTTCCCGACGGCGTGATCCAGGTGATGTCTTTAACGCCCGCTTCCGAAAGCACTTCTCCACGCAGAAAGCGCGGCCGCGAGAATACGCGGTGGCGCCGGCGCAAACGGATGAGGTAACGCACGAACCAAGCCAGGTCCTCGTCCGCCGGTCTGATATTTTCCCAATCGAACCAAAAGACTTCGTTGTCCTGGCAATAGGCGTTGTTGTTGCCGCGTTGCGTGCGACCAATCTCATCGCCGGCAAGCAGCATCGGGACACCCAGCGACAACAGCAGCGTAGCGACAAGGTTGCGCTTCTGGCGGTCGCGCAGCGCAACGATCTTAGGGTCATCGGCTGGCCCTTCGATGCCGTAATTGCTGCTGTAATTGGCGTCGGTCCCGTCGCGATTGCCCTCCCCATTGGCCTCGTTGTGCTTGGCGTTATAGCTGACCAAGTCCTGCAATGTGAAACCGTCATGGACAGTAATAAAATTGATGCTCGCCCACGGCCGCCGGCCACGGTATCCGAAGATGTCGGATGAGCCCGCCACGCGCGAGGCGAGGTCGGCAACGAGGCCCTGCTCGCCTTTCCAAAAGCGCCTGATGGTGTCGCGATATTGCCCATTCCACTCGGCCCAGCCGGGCGGAAAATTACCGAGCTGATATCCGTATGGACCAAGGTCCCAGGGTTCCGCAATCAGCTTCAGTCCGACCAATACTGGGTCTTGCCTGATTGCATCAAAGAAAGCACTGCCCTGTCCGTAATCGCCGTTTTCGCGGCCGAGCGTCGTGCACAAGTCGAAACGGAAACCATCGACGTGCATTTCGGATGCCCAGTAACGCAGCGAGTCCATGACCAGCTGCAACACCCGGGGATGGTCGAGGTTCAATGTATTGCCGGTGCCCGTCACGTCATAATAAAAACGCCGGTCGGCTTGCAGGCGATAATAGGCGGCATTATCGATGCCACGAAAGGACAAAGTGGGTCCGAGGTGGTTTCCCTCGCCGCTGTGGTTATAAACAACATCGAGAATGACCTCGATGCCGGCATCATGCAGCCGCTTCACTGCGGTCTTGAAGCCGGCGATCGACTGCGTCGGAAGAAAACGCTGGTCTGGCGCAAAGAAGCCGATCGTGTTGTAGCCCCAATAGTTTACCAGCCCACTGTCCAACAAATGGCGGTCATCGACCGAAGCATGGATTGGCAACAACTCTACCGTCGTCACGCCGAGGCCGACGAGGTAATCGATCATTGCCGGTGAGACAAGGCCCGCGAAGGTGCCACGATGTGCGGGAGCGACATCGGGGTGTCGCATCGTGATGCCCCGCACGTGCAACTCGAGGATGATCGTCTCTTCCCACGGGATCTGCGGCCGGCGGTCCTCGCCCCAGGTGAAGGCGGGTTCGACGACCCGGCATTTCGGGACGTTGCGCGAATTGTCGCGCCGGTCGAACGACAAATCTTCGCGCGGGCTGCCGACCCGATAACCATACACCGCATCGCCCCAGCGAAGCCGCCCCTGGAGAGCCTTGGCGTAAGGATCGAGCAGCAATTTGTTCGGGTTGAACCGATGCCCGTTGTTTGGGTCGAAGGGGCCATAAACCCGATATCCATAGAGCAGGTTTGGGCGGGCGTCTGGGAGATAGGCGTGCCACACCTCGTCGGTGTACTCAGGAAGAGTGATCCGCGCTTCCTCGCGGCCGCCGGAGCGGTCAAACAGGCACAGTTCGATTTTTTCCGCGTGCGCGGAAAAAATCGCAAAGTTGACGCCCTCGCCATCCCATGTGGCCCCGAGGGGATACGGGCGACCCGGCCAGACCGTCTGCGGCGATGCCATCAGCTGTCAGAAGGTGCGCGCATAGATCCCATCTTACAGCCCTCGCCTAGCTGGCATCGGCGCGCCACTCGAGTCTCTCCCAGTTCGGAAGAGGATACGAACCGTGCGACGAGAGCCGTGGCGCTCCCAGCCAGTTCGGACCGCGTCGCCGGCGCATCAATCTGCAGTGAAGATCAGAGTCCCCAGCGGCGGCAGATTCAAACAAACCGAATAGGGGTGGCCGTGCATTGGATGCATTTCGGCATGCACTTCGCCTGCATTGCCGATACCGCTCCCGCCATACTCCCACGCATCTGTATTGATGCATTCGCGGTAACGACCGGGTCGCGGTACCCCGATACGATAATTCCCGCGAGGAACCGGCGTGAAGTTGCATACGACAATAGCGAGTTCCTCCGGAGCCCTGCCGCGCCGAAGGTAGGAAATGACGCTTTCTGCGGCGTTCGCCACATCGATCCAGCGGAAGCCTTCCGGCTCGCAATCGAGACGGTACAACGCCGGCGTGCTGCGGTAGAGATGGTTGAGGTCCCGCACCAGCCGGTGCACCCCCTCATTGAACGGCTCGCCCAGCAGCTGCCAGTCGAGACCGATATCGTGGTTCCATTCGCGCTGCTGGGCAAACTCGCCGCCCATGAACAGCAGCTTCTTGCCGGGATGCGTCCACATAAACGCGTAATAGGCTCGCATATTGGCAAAACGCTGCCACTGGTCGCCGGCCATCTTGTTTATCAACGAGCCCTTGCCGTGCACTACCTCGTCATGGCTCAGCGGCAGAATGAAATTCTCGTGAAAAGCATAAAGCAACCCGAAGCTCAGGTCGTTGTGGTGATACTTCCGATGAATCGGGTCCGATGACATGTAATGCAACGTGTCATGCATCCACCCCATATTCCATTTATATCCGAAGCCGAGGCCGCCGACATAGGTCGGACGCGACACCATCGGCCAGGCGGTGGACTCCTCCGCAACCGAGGTCGCGCCGGCTTCTGCGAAGACTAGCTCGTTCATCCTGCGCAGGAAGGCGATTGCCTCGAGGTTTTCGCGTCCGCCGAAGGCATTGGGGATCCACTGGCCTTCTCGGCGGCTATAGTCGAGGTATAGCATGGACGCGACGGCATCCACCCGGACGCCGTCGACGTGAAATTCGCGCAGCCAATAAACCGCGCTCGACAGCAGGAAGTTGGCGACCTCGCGTCGGCCATAATTATAGATCAGCGTATCCCAATCGGGGTGATAGCCCTGCCGCGGGTCAGCATGTTCGTAAAGGGCTGTGCCATCGAAACGTCCCAGGCCGTGCGGATCCGTCGGGAAGTGCCCGGGAACCCAGTCCAGCAGCAGACCAATCCCGGAGCAGTGGCAAGCATCGACGAAGGCGCGGAAGTCGTCCGGCGCGCCATAGCGGCTGGTCGGGGCGAACAAAGAGATGGGCTGGTATCCCCAGGACCCGTCAAACGGATATTCGGTTACCGGCATGATCTCGATATGGGTGAACCCCAGATCGGCGACATAGGAAACGAGCTGATCGGCGAGCTCCCGGTAGGTCAGGTACCGCCCGTTCTCGGCTAAATTGCGACGCCAGGAGCCGAGATGGACCTCATAGATCGAAATCGGCGCGTAGCGATCATCGCGTTCAGCTCGCTCCGCCATCCATTTGCTATCCTGCCAGACGTGGCGCGACGGATTGGCGATCACCGAGGCGGTGTTCGGCGGCTTCTCCGCCTGCTGCGCATGCGGATCGGCCTTCAATGGCAACAGCTGGCCATTGGCGCCGAGGATCTCGTATTTGTAGAGATGGCCGGGACGGAGCCCGGGGACGAACAGCTCCCAGAACCCGTTGATATTCCGCATTGGCATGCGCCGCCCGTCCCAGCCATTGAAATCGCCGACGACGCTGACCCGGTGGGCATTCGGCGCCCATACAGCGAACGCGACGCCCTCGATGCCTTGATGAACGAGCGGATGCGCTCCGAGCTTATGATAACTGCCGAGATGATTGCCCTCGGCTAGCAAATGGATGTCGACTTCGCCGAGAACTGGGGGGAAAGAGTAGATATCATAGAATTCGTGCCGTGCGCCGCTGCTTAATACTTTGAGTCGATATCGGAAGGGCTCCTTGCGATCAGGGAGGCTCGCCACGAACAACCCGTCCCGGTGAACCTGGAACGCTTCGGCCGCGACCTCTCCTGTCGCCGAATCGATGACCGACATATTCTGCGCGGCCGGCAGCATCGCGCGGACGGATATTCCACCAGGGCTGCGGTGCATGCCGAGGAAGGAGAACGGGTCACCATGGCGTGCCTCGACAACCGCCTGGATCTCCGGGTCAGGCCGCCGCAGCATGTTCAGCTCCGTCCAGCTTGGCCAAGGTATTGAGCACGCCCTTCAGCGGGATGTCGACCCAGGCGGGCCGGTTCGCTAATTCGTAAGAGACCTCGTACACGGCCTTTTCGAGTATGAAGAACGCCAGGAGGGCGCGCGCCTGCGCCCGGCTCGTGGGATAGGCCGTGCAGCCGCGCATCGTCTTGCGGTAAGCGGCGCGAAAACCATCGACGCCTCGCTGACGCCACGCTTCAGCCAGTTGGAGCATCCTCGCCTCGGCTGCCGGCCGCGCCTCGGCGAGCTGCCGCACCGCCGTGGAACTGGCATAGTCGAAGGAACGGATCATCCCCGCGACATCGCGCAGCGGCGAGCTCTTACGTCGCCGTTCGGCAAGCGGTCGTGCCGGCTCGCCCTCAAAATCGATAATAAAGAAATCGTTCCGGACGGCGAGAACTTGGCCGAGGTGGAAATCCCCGTGAAAGCGGGTCTTCTCTGCCTCGAGCTTGTCCGGGATCATGGTGCGAATTCGGCGAAGCAGGCCTTCTCGAAGGGCGATCACACGCTCGGCGAGATCCTGCGTCGAAGCCGGCAGTCTGGCGCATTCGCGTGTCAGTTTCGAGATCATGTCGGCCGCGGCTCCTTCGAGCTCGCGTCGCCATTCGGCGACATCTCCAGCGCTTATCGGTTCAGGGTTAAAATCGGGATCGTCGCGGCCGTGCTCGGCCAAAGCGCGATGCATCTCGGCCGTGCGCAGGCCGAGCTGGCGCGCCAACGAAAGAAAGAATACGTCAGGATCAGGAAGGTCTGACGGTCTCGTGCCGCTCGATACCAATGCGTCGTCGAGATAGCGCGTCAGATAGCCCAGAGCCTGCGTCCAACCGTCCCCCTGATTGCGCACGAATCCGAACAGCACGCCCAGTGCGTGTGGCTCACGCCCGCCATCGCCTTCGAGATCGATCTCCATCACTGCCAGGAGCGGCGGCGTATTGGCGAAGCAGGCGCGCTCGACAAGGAAGCGCGACATCTCAATCTCGGGATGCGGGCCAGGCCGTAAGCGCCGATAGATTTTGAGGATTCCATAATCGTCAAAAATTACCGAGCTGTTTGACTGCTCCGCTCCGAGGCGGCGCGCGACGAGGCGCCCCGGTAATTCCGCCTCGTTAAACAAAGGCGTCTTGGTGCAGCGGATCTCGCCACCGTTGAGCGGCAGCGTGGCCTCGTTTCGGATCGCCTCCATCAGGGCCAATGAAAATCCGTCCTGCGACAGGGCATCGACAAGCGCTCCCTCTCGTCGAGATTGCCGCAACTCGGCCAGAGTGTAAGGGATCAATCCCTGCCGCAGCTCGGTGTCCGCGGAGGACCACACGGTTGCCAACGGCAGGAAATAGCGCTGTCTATCACCGCGGGCCAGCTGTGCTTCTACCACTCCGGTCACGAACGTCTCAGTCGCAGAGCCGTCTTGCGCGGCTCGCGTGATTTCGCCCTGCGTGGGCACGGACGCCGCCTTGACTCGCTGATCCTTGGCCCCGAACCAGCGCTGGCGCGGCAGAAAGGCGGGGATTACATCGCTTTCCAGCTGCAGCAGATTGCGCTGGCCAAACAGATCGGGCCAGCCATGCGGCATCACGAGGGTGATGAATTCGGGCGGTGTGGTCCGCAGGCTGCCCGCTTCAGCCGCGGTGGGAAGGAGCTCGAACCAGAAAAAGCTGTAACCCTGCAAGGTCAGCATGTAGGGCAGTTCGCCAATCGGCGGGAACAGGCTGCGCCCCAATAGCTCGATCGGTTGGCGGCCACGCCAGTCTGCGAGGTCGAGCTCCACCGCCTGTGGCGAGCGCGACAAATTGGCGACGCAGAGGACGATCTCGTCGCCGTAGGCGCGCATGTAGGCGATGACCTTGCGATTCGACGGATACAGGAACCGCAATGTGCCGCGGCCAAAGGCACGCCGCGAGCGGCGTGCTGCGATGAGACGCTTTACCCAGTTCAGCAGTGACGACGGAGAGCGACTCTGGGCTTCTACATTGACCGCCTCGAAGCCGTAAACCGGGTCCATGATCGGCGGCAGATATAGCCGCGCTGGGTCGGCGCGGGAAAACCCGCCATTGCGATCGAAAGACCATTGCATTGGCGTGCGGACACCGTCGCGATCGCCTAGAAACACATTGTCGCCCATGCCGATCTCGTCGCCGTAATAGAATACCGGCGTACCGGGCATCGAAATCAGCAGCGCATTGAGAAGTTCGATCTTCCGACGATCATTTTCCATCAACGGCGCGAGCCGCCGGCGAATTCCGAGATTAATCCTCGCCCGGCGGTCTGCGGCGTAATAATTCCACAGGTAATCGCGTTCGCGATCGGTCACCATCTCGAGCGTCAGCTCGTCGTGGTTACGCAGAAACACCGCCCACTGGCAGGTTTCGGGAATGTCCGGCGTCTGCCGCATAATGTCGGCGATCGGATGGCGGTCTTCGGTCGCGACCGCCATGTAGATCCGCGGCATCAGCGGGAAATGGAAGGCCATATGGCATTCGTCTCCCGCGCCGAAATATTGCAGCACGTCCTCCGGCCATTGATTAGCCTCGGCCAGCAGCATGCGGTCCGGGTACCGCTTCTCGAGCTCGCGGCGCAGCCTGCGCAATACCTCGTGCGTCTCGGGCAGGTTTTCGTTGATTGTCCCTTCGCGCTCGATCAGATACGGGACCGCATCGAGACGCATGCCGTCGACCCCCAGATCGAGCCAATACCGCATCACCTCGGTGATGGCCCGGAACACTCGCGGGTTGTCGAAATTCAGATCGGGCTGATGCGAGTAGAAACGATGCCAGTAATAGGCTTGCGCCACCGGGTCCCAGGCCCAATTAGACTTTTCGGTATCGACGAAGATGATGCGGGTTTGCGGAAACTTCTGGTCGGTATCGCTCCAAACGTAGAAGTCACGTAAGCGAGAGCCGCGCTTGGCGCGACGGGCCCGCTGGAACCAGGGGTGCTGATCCGAAGTGTGGTTAATAACGAGCTCGGTAATGATCCGCAAGTTTCGGCGGCGGGCCTCTCGTATGAAGGCCTTGAAATCGGCCATCTTGCCATAAGACGGGTTAATGTTCTTGTAGTCGGATATGTCATAGCCATCGTCGCGCAATGGCGAGGGATAGAACGGCAACAGCCATAAAGCCGTGACACCGAGGTCTTGCAAATAATCCAGCTTGTGACGCATCCCCTCGAAATCGCCGATCCCGTCATTGTCGGCGTCAAAGAATGCTTTCACATGCAGCTGGTAGATGACCGCATCCTTGTACCACAGCGAGTCGGAGATTGCGGTGCGCGAGATTGTGCCGCTGTCGGTCAGCGGCGCGACAGCGTCGTCAAGGGGCGTCATGCGGGATCGGCAGGCAATAAGCGGAAAACCAGTGCAGGGTTGGCTTCCGGATCGAGATGGAAGCGTTGATAAGCGCCACGGCAGGCTATCGCCCGACCGGTGAACGCCTCCTCGAGTGAGAATTGCGCGTCCGCCGGCAATCCGAATTCGGCGAGCGGAAGCTCGACAGTATCCTCATGTACGCCGTGAGGATCGAGATTGATGATGACGATCACGATATTTGCACGGTTTGCCGAGACCTTTGCATATGCGATAATGTTTGGGTCACCACAGTTTAGAAAACGAAGGTTGACAAATTCCTGCATCGCCGGGTTATTGCGACGAAAGCGGTTGAGTGCTGCAATATCCTCTTTGATGTTACCCGGCCGATCCCAGTCCCACACTTTGTACTCGTATTTCTCGGACTGGAGATATTCCTCGCGCCCCGGAATGGGCGTGTTCTCGCACAATTCGAAACCGTTGTAGATGCCGTACACTGGCGACAGGGTGGCCGCCAGCACGAAGCGAATACGGAAGGCCGGCCGCCCCCCTTCCTGCAGGAATACGGGCAGGATGTCCGGCGTATTGGTGAAGAAGTTAGGCCGGAAATATTCCGTTGTCGGATATTGGACAAGTTCTGTCAGATAATCGATCAATTCCGATTTGGTGTTACGCCACGTGAAATAGGTGTAGGACTGTGTGAAACCGGCTTTTGCCAGTGCCCGCATCATTTTCGGCCGGGTGAAGGCCTCGGATAAGAAGATCGCTTCCGGGCAGCGCGCCTTGACCTCGCGAATCAGCCACTCCCAAAACGGCAATGGCTTGGTGTGCGGGTTGTCGACGCGAAAAGTCCGCACGCCCTGCTCGATCCAGAATAGGAGGGTGTCGCGCAATTCGGTCCACAAGCCCTCGTGGTCCGGATTGTCGAAATCGACATTGACGATGTCTTCGTATTTCTTTGGCGGGTTCTCGGCATACTTGATCGTGCCGTCGGGACGGAAGCGGAACCACTCCGGATGCTCACGCACCCATGGGTGATCGGGCGCCGCCTGGATCGCGAAATCAAGCGCCACCTCCATGCCAAGCTTTTCGGCGGCACCGACAAACCGGCGAAAATCCTTCAGGCTACCGAGCTCAGGGTTAACCGCCCGGTGCCCACCCTCTGCGGCGCCGATTGCGTACGGGCTGCCCGGATCTGCCGCATCGGCGACGGTGCTGTTGTCCTTGCCCTTGCGGTTCACTCGACCGATTGGGTGGATCGGGACGAGGTAGGCGACATCGAAACCGAGCCGGGCAATCTCCGGCAACCGCGCAATACAATCATCAAAGCTCGCGCTTTTGCCAGGCTCGGATCCCTGACTCCGCGGGAACATTTCGTACCATGCAGCAAACCGCGCCGCCTTACGATCCACAACGACTTCCAGCTCGCTGCGATATTGTGTTGCGTCACTGCGCACGGAGCATCGTGCCATCGGTTCGCGCAGTTCCGGCGCAAGCAGCAATTCGGCGCGGGCATCGGTATCGCCCGTCTCGAAATCGCACAACGCGCTCCGCAGACGCGCGCTATCCGCCCCACGCGCCTGCCGCAGCGCATCTTCGACAATCGCCCGACCCTCAGTCAGTTCCAGTTCGATGCCCTGGCCAGCCGCGCGCTTCTTTTCAACCTCGTCACGCCAGCTTTCGAAATGGTCAGTCCACGCTTCGATCGTATAACGCCATAAGCCGACCCGATCGAGTCGGAAGCGGCCGACCCAGCGGTCATTGTCGTAAAAGACAATCGGCGTTTCGCGCCAGCCTTCATCGGCGCAGCGATATTTTAGCACGGCCCGCAATTTGTCGTGGCCGTCGCGAAACAAATCCGCCCACACTTCGAACGAATCGCCGACAATCCGCTTGACCGGATAACGGCCGCCATCGAGCTCGGGGTAGACCTCCTCGATATGAATCCGGGCATCGGGCCGCCACAGCGCGTTTTGCACAACCGGGCGCTCGGCGCGCACTGAGCCCAGCGCCCGCAAAACCCGAACCTCGAGCGGCGCCACGGTAATGCTGGTTCCGGCAAATGGGCCATGCCCGGGCGACCGGTCCTCTAGACTTTCACCCTCGCCGTCCGCGGAAATAGCCGGGGAGAGCGCTTCGAGCTCGACCTCGTGCGCCTCGTGCTCGTGCGTGTTGATGAGAATGAAGGCACGCTCGTCCCCGCTCGCAGTCTGCCGTTCCAAGACGACGACCGGATCGTCCTGGCCCGTCAAGATTCGCAGCGGACCCTCATGGTTTAGGGCCGGGATCGCTCGCTTCATCGCATTGACCTCTGCGATAAATTCACTGAGGTCAAAGCGCTTCGGCTCCGGTTCCTCATCACCTGTGCTGACGACGTTAAGACGCCGCGACCAGCCGTATTCGAATCCCATCGGCATCATCACGCCGGTTGAATAAGCCGCAGCGAAGGCATAAGCCTGGCAATAATGGGGCTCGATTTGGGAGTCTGGAACTCCCGCCGCGAGTAGCTCACTTACGAGCCGGTCGGTGTCATGGCTCTCTGGAAAGCCGATCGAAGGCGCGATTTGGCGGAACTCCTGATACTGCTCCAAGAGCCAAGGGCTTTCGAAGTCCCACCATTTGACGCTGTTGAAGAGATAATCGAAGCCGGCGCCGGCAAGTGCCAAAGCACACTCCTTCGGCGCGCCGAGGTTCTCGGCGCAGAACACTACCTCCGGAGAGGCCTTCTTCGCGTCTTCGATCAAATCGCGCCAGACTTCGGCCGGCACCTTATAGGCCGCATCGCAGCGGAAGCCGCCGAACCCCAATGCGATATAATGGCGCGCCAGTTCTTGAAAATAGGCCAGGATTTTACGCCGTTGCGGCGGCCGGTAATCGAGCTCGGCAAGATCACCCCACACGGTCTTTTGGGTGGGATCGGCGGGGTCGGTTGCATGCGGCGAAATCACATTGCCGCGCGCGTCGCGTGCAAACCAATCGGGGCGGGTCGCGACGAGCTCGCTGTCCCTTGAGGTGTGGTTAACGACGAGGTCCATGATTACCCGCAGCCCGTTCCGACGCGCGGCGTCGGTGAACCCGCGCAGCAACGCATCGTCGTCACCACGCTCGTCGCCGCGAAAGCGAGGGTTGAGCTGGTAGTAATCTTTGACGGCGTAAAGGCTTCCTGAGAAGCCGGGATAATGAAACGGGTTGATATAGACGGCATTGAAACCCATCGCCGCGATGCGCGGCAGATGTGACGTCCACTGCCGGATCGTGCCCGCCAATGTCGGAAACAGATTATAAATCCGGAGCCCTTCGCTCATGCGGCAGACCTATCAAATTTAGGGCTGGCCCCTCTTGCGGCTCCCCAGAAGCGATAATGAGCCCGCGCCGGCAAAGTTCCATCAACCCGCGATAATCACTCAGCCCTCCGGCAAATATTGGATCTCCGGCTGGTCCGGGAGCTCGCACGCGACAAAACGAACGTGTGGCCCTCAGCATTCCTCCTCAGAGGGAGGCTTCCACCTTAGCCGACATCTCTCTCTCGGAGAACGACCATAAAATTGTCAAAATCGCATCGTACTTAAGCGGCTATTCGGCGCATCGGGGAGCGCGCCACTGTCGCTAGGAGCGATGCACTTCTTGCAGATTCCTTGCAAAAACAGGAGGACCGGTGAGGGCAGCGAGGTGCCTCTCGCTATGCGCGCTGGCCGCACCTGGGTTGTCCGGTCTGGCGCGCCAGACCGAGGCTGCATAAGTCAGCCGAATCGCAGTTTTTTCAACCGAACGGCGGACGCCGCGGATAAATGAACACGGCTGACGACGGGCTTCCGTTACCGCAGCGCTACTGGGCGATCTTGAACCTAGCGGTCGGGCTTGCATTGTCGGTGCTCGACAGCGCAATCGCAAACATCGCCCTGCCGGCGATCGCCAAGGAGATACACGCCAGCGCCGCCGACTCGATCTGGGTCATCAACGCCTATCAACTCGCCGTCGTGATATCGCTGTTGCCGCTGGCCTCGCTCGGCGACATTTTCGGCTACCGCCGCATTTATATGATCGGCCTCGCCGTCTTTACCGGCGCCGCATTGCTCAGCGCGTTGTCGCACTCGCTGATGATGCTGACGATTGGCCGCGCATTGCAGGGGCTCGGCGCCGCCGGCATGATGAGCGTCAACACGGCACTCGTGCGCTTTACCTACCCCCGCCGGCAATTGGGCCGCGGCATCGCGATGGTCTCGGTTGTCGTCTCGATATCATCGGCGGCGGGCCCGAGCGCCGCCGCCGCGATCCTCGCCGTCGCCTCGTGGCCCTGGCTCTTTGCGATCAGCGTGCCGATCGGACTTGTCACCTTGCCGATGTCATTGCGGCTGTTGCCGAATACCCCGCCTTCCGAGCATCGTTTCGATCTGATGAGTGCGGTGCTGAGCGCCTTCGCGTTTGCCTTCCTGATCAGCGGCATCAACAGCATCGGTCACCATCACCCCGTCAATATCGTGTTGCTCGAGCTGGCCGGCGCCGTCCTCTTCGGCTATGCCTTGGTGCGTCGGCAAGAAGCCCTGCCGATGCCGCTACTCCCTGTCGACCTGTTCAAGCGTCCGGTTTTCGCGCTCTCGGTCGCGACCTCGGTTTCGGCCTTCGTCGCGCAGGGTATCGTATTCGTCGCATTGCCCTTTTATTTTCAGGACGTGATCGGGCGCTCGCAGGTCGAAACCGGCCTTTTGATAACTCCTTGGCCGGTGACGGTCGCAATGATCGCGCCGATCGCCGGCCGGCTCGCTGACCGCTACCCAGCTGGGATCCTTGGCGGCATCGGGCTCGGCGTGCTGAGCCTCGGGTTTCTGCTGCTCGCGCTGATGCCCGCCCAGCCCGGCGATATTGATATCGTTTGGCGGATTATCATCTGCGGGCTCGGTTTCGGATTTTTCCAATCGCCGAACAACCGCGCCATTGTCAGCAGTGCGCCGCGCGAGCGCAGCGGCGGCGCTGGCGCCATCCAGGCCACCGCGAGACTGCTCGGGCAGACCGTTGGCGCTGCTGCGGTGGCGCTTGTCTTTGGCATATCAGGCTCCGCCGGCGGCACCAGTCCGACGGCGGCGATTCTGCTGGCAGCGGGGTTTTCAGCGCTTGCCGCGCTCGCGAGCCTTTCCCGCCTGCTCTACATCGTACGCCGCCCGCGTCCCGCGCGAGTTGCCAGCAAGATCGAGCCTGTGACGCCGCGTCAAGAAGCAACCCTGCGTTCCTCTCAATAGACTTCCCGCTCGCGAGCTGAACCGGCGGCTTGCGCACGGGCGCGCCCTGATTATTCTGGAATAGCCTGCAGTCGGGGGGATGGGGCGGGCCGGTATGAATCGATCAGCTATGCGGCGTTCGGACCTTATCCGAAGAATGCCGATTCGCGCCGCCGGATTCTTCGCCGCATTGCTGATTGCCGCGCCCACGATGGAATCGATTGGCGGCACGCTGGCTCCGGATCGCCAGATCATCCACGTTTTGAACAGGCTCGCCTTCGGTCCGACGCTCGAGGATGCCGAGCACGTCAGGGCGATCGGGGTCGAACGCTACATTGCCGAACAGCTCGATCCCGCCGCGATCCCGGAGCCGATCGAGTTGCGCTGGCGGCTGGCGCAGCTCGACAGCTTGAAGCTCAACCCGGTGCAATTGCGCCAGCTTTACGGGCCGCTGCCCTCGTTGCGTGGGTTCAAGCCCAATCGGGAATTGGAGAAGGCGCAGCGTGAACGGGTGCGCATCATCCTGCGGGACGCCAGCGAAGCACGGATCCTAAGGGCAGTTCTGAGCCTACGCCAAATCCATGAGGTCATGGTCGATTTCTGGTTCAATCATTTCAATGTGTTCTCCGGCAAGGGCCTCGATGATTTGTGGATCGGCAACTACGAAGAGCAGGCGATCCGTCCCTTCGCTCTGGGTCGGTTTCGTG
>JBARIB010000456.1:0-9914 GCA_049799535.1 Allostellaceae bacterium
ACGGCGACAACGTGTAGGGCGGAATAGCGAAGCGCATTCCGCCTCAATCCTGACTCGCGGACAGGAGGAAAAGATGGACGGCACTACCCAGCTTCTCGAGGCCGACCGGCGCTACCTCGTACATCCCCTGCACCATCCCGACGATCACCGGCAGCCGCTCGTTGTCGTCGCGGGGCATGGGGCCATGCTGCGCGATGCCGAGGGCCGCGAATATATCGACGGGCTCTCGGGGCTGTGGAACGTAAATGTCGGTCATGGCCGCGGCGAGCTCGCCGATGCAGCCGCCGCGCAGATGCGGCGCATCGCCTTTGCCTCGGCCTATATCGGCGCCACCAACGAGCCGGCCATTCGCCTTGCCGAAAAAATCGTGCGTCACGCCTATTCGAATTCCGCCGCTGTGTACTTCACGACTGCGGGCGCCGAATCAAATGAATCTTCGTTTAAATTCGCGCGATACTACTGGAAGGTGAACGACAAGCCGGAAAAAACCAAGATTATCTCGCGCATTCATGGCTATCATGGGGTGACGATGGCGGCGATGAGTGCCACCGGCATGGCCGCCTACCACAAGATGTTCGGGCCGCTGGTTCCGGGGTTTATCCAGGTTCCGCCGCCCTACGCCTACCGCTGGACCGGCAACGAGGAGGCCGGTATCGGTGCCGCCGACGCAGTGGAAAAGGCGATCCTCGCCGAGGGCGCCGACACCGTCGCGGCGGTCATCGCCGAGCCCGTGATGGGAGCGGGCGGCGTCATTGTGCCGCCGCCCTCGTATTTCCCGCGGTTGCGCGAAATCTGCGATCGGCATGACGTATTGCTGATCGCCGATGAGGTGATCACCGGCTTTGGCCGCACCGGCAGGTGGTTCGCTCTTGGTCATTGGGGCATCGAGCCCGACCTTGTTTCCTTTGCAAAGGGGGTGACCAGCGGCTATCTCCCATTGGGAGGCGTCATCGCGTCGAAGCGGGTACATGACGCGATCGAGAGCGCGCCCGCCGACCGCAAATTCATGCACGCAGCGACCTACTCCGGCCACCCGGTCTGTTGTGCAGTCGGTTTGCGCAATGTTGAAATCATCGAAAGCGAAGGGCTCGTGGAGCGCGCCGCGATAATGGGCCGGCGTCTGCTCGCCGGGCTCGAGGAGCTCCGTGACCTGCCGGTCGTCGGCGATGTGCGCGGGCTTGGCATGATGTGCGGGGTCGAACTCGTGACCGACCGCAACACCAAGGCGCCGGCGCTAGGTCTCGGCGCTCGTTTCACGCGCGAAGCGCTGGCGCGTGGCTTGTTGCCCCGCATTCGCCCCGGCAGCGCCGATCCGCCGGTCGGCGACACGATTTGCCTGGCGCCGCCGCTAATCACCCCGCCCGAGGTGCTCGACCGCCTCCCGCACATCCTGCGCGAAGCGCTTTTGGCCGCGACGCGGTGAATGGCTACGCGTCGGCTGGGCATCGTCATCGAAGGCGCCACCGGAAGGCTCGGCTCGACGCAGCATCTGCGATCGCTGATGGAAATCCGCAATGAGGGTGGGCTGTTGCTGGCCAACGGCGACCGGCTCTTGCCGGAGCCCTTATTGCTCGGCCGCAACCAGGAAAGGCTCGCGACATTATCCGCGGCGAACGGCGGGCTCAAATGGAGCACCGATCGGGACGCGAGCCTCGCCGACCCCGATATTGCGATCTATTTCGACGCCACCGCAACCGGCGGGCGGGCGAGCCGTGCCGGCGCGGCGGTGGCTGCCAGCAAGCACCTATACCTGGAAAAGCCGATCGCCGAAAACCTCACCGAGGCGCTCGACTTGGCGCGTCGTGCCGAGCGCGCCGGGGTAAAAAACGGGGTCGTGCAGGACAAATTGTTTCTCCCCGGCCTCGTCAAATTGCGAAAACTCTATGAGGCCGGTTTCTTCGGCCGGGTGCTGTCGATCCGGCTCGACTTCGGCTGGTGGGTGTTTGACGGCGCGCCGTACCCGGCGCAGCGGCCGAGCTGGAATTATCGCAAGGCGACCGGCGGTGGGCTGATCCTCGATATGTTCGCGCATTGGCGCTACATCTTCGATCGGCTATTGGGCGAAATCAGAGCGGTGTCGTGCCGGCATATGACGGCGTTGCCGAAGCGCCGCGACGAAGCCGGCAAATCGTACGAAGTCGATGTCGAGGACACAGCTTTTGCGACATTCGAGCTCGCCGGCGGCGTACTGGCGCAGGTCAACTCCTCCTGGGCGAGCCGGGTCAAGCGCGACGACCTGTTGCAGATCCAAGTGGACGGAACCCATGGCTCGGCGGTGTGCGGCCTGCACCGCTGCTTCGTCCAGCCGCTCGTTGCTACGCCAAAGCCGTTCTTTGACCCGGAACGGCCGCAGCCAATCGTGTTTGATGAACAGTGGCAGGAAATGCCGGATGTCGAACCATTGCGCAACGGCTATCGCGCCGGCTGGGAGTTGTTTTTAAAGCACGTCGCCGAAGATGCGCCATTCCCGGCGCCCTTGCTCGAGGGCGCGAAGAGCGTCCAATTGGCCGAGGCGTGCTATCAGAGCAGCCGCGAGCGGCGCTGGATCGAATTGCAGCCGCTGAGCCTGTAACCCCGGGAACGAAGGAGCCGGCTCCATGGATTTGCGCTACACCACCGAGGAACTGGCGTTTCGCGACGAGCTTCGCGCCTTTTTCCGTGACAATTTGCCGGGCGACATTCGCGAGCGGATGCGGCTCGGGTGCGCGCCGAGCAAGGAGGACATCGTCAGATGGCAGCGCATCCTCAACCACCGCGGTTGGGCCGCCTATAACTGGCCCAAGGAGTATGGCGGCCCGGGCTGGACTCCGGTGCAGCGCATGATCTTCCTAGAGGAGAACCAGCTGGCGCCGGCGCCTGAGGTGTCGTCGTTCAACATCACGATGATCGGCCCGGTGTTGATCCAGTTCGGCACCGAGGAGCAGAAGCACCGCTTCCTGCCGCGCGCCGCCAATATCGACGATTGGTGGTGCCAGGGCTTTTCCGAGCCGGGGGCGGGGTCGGACCTCGCCTCGCTGAAGACCGCCGCCAGGCGCGATGGCGAGCATTACATCGTCAATGGCCAGAAGATCTGGACCTCGACCGCCCATCACGCCGATTGGTGCTTTTGCCTCGTGCGCACCGATCCGCAGGCAAAAAAGCGGCAGGAGGGCATTTCATTCCTGCTGATCGATATGCAGACACCTGGCATCACCGTGCGGCCGATTATCTCGATCGACGGCAGCCATCACCTGAACGAGGTGTTCTTCGACGATGTGCGGGTGCCGGTGTCATTGCGGGTCGGCGAGGAAAACCGCGGCTGGGATGTCGCAAAATTCCTGCTCGGGCATGAGCGCACCGGCATCGCGCGTCTCGGCAAATCGAAGGAACGGGTCAGGTTCGCCCGCGAGGCAGCGCGTGAAATGCGCGCCAACGGCAAGCCCCTGATCGCGGATCCGGCCTTTCGCCAACGCGTCGCGCAGCTCGAAACCGACATCAAGGCGCTGGAAATCACGCAGATGCGGGTGGTTTCGGCGCACGACAAGAGCCATGACGGCAAGCCCGATCCATTGTCCTCGGTGCTCAAGGTCAAAGGCACCGAGCTGTTGCAGGCGACGACCGAGCTGGCGATGGATGTCGGCGGGCCGCTCGCAATGCCGGACTGGGCGCAGGAACTGGCGGTGCTCAGCAACGAGCCGGAACTGGGTCCGGAATGGCCGACCGAAGCAACCCGCAGCTATCTTTTCCTGCGGGCCGCGTCGATCTATGGCGGCACCAACGAAATCCAGAAGAACATCCTGACCAAAGCCGTGCTGGGCCTCTGAACATCAACGGCCGTCATGGCCGGACTTGATCCGGCCACCCACGTGCCCGACACTGCTTGCGCCCGCGCCGGAGGAGGCGTGGATCACCGGGTCGAGCCCGATGACGACGAATGGGGTAGGCGGAGGCGATGGATTTCGAGCTGACCGAAGAGCAGAGGCTGCTGCGGGATTCCGTCGAACGGCTGCTGGCCAATCATTACAGCTTCGACAAGCGCCGCGGTTATCTCAGCGAGCCCGAGGGCTGGAGCCGCGATTTATGGGCGCGATACGCCGAGCTCGGGCTATTGGGCCTGCCGTTCCCCGAGAACTATGGCGGGTTCGGCGGCGGTGCTGTCGATGTGATGCTGGTCATGGAGGCGTTGGGCCGCGTCCTTGCGCTCGAACCTTACTTGGCGACGGTGGTGCTGTGCGGGACCGCATTACGGCTCGCCGGCAGTGAGGCCCAGAAATCGGCGATCCTACCGCAGATCACCGAAGGCAACATGATCCTCGCCTTTGCCCATGGCGAGCGGCAGGCGCGCTATGATCTGAGCGATGTGATGACGACCGCCAGACCCAAGCCCGGCGGGTGGCTACTCGACGGCGCGAAGAGCGTCGTTCTGCACGGCGACAATGCCCAGAGGCTGATCGTCAGCGCCCGCACCGCCGGAGAACGCGACGATACCGACGGCATAAGCTTGTTCCTGGTTGATCCGGCGGCAAATGGCGTCGCCCGCCGGTCTTATCCGATGCGCGACGGCACACGTGCGGCCGAGATTTCATTGAGCGAGGTCGAGATCGGAGAGCACGCGGTGCTCGGCGATATCGGCGCCGCCTTCCCGGTTATCGAGCGGGTCGTCGAGGCCGGCATTGCCGCCACCGCGGCGGAAGCGGTCGGAGCGATGGAGACGATCCAGGCGATGACCCTCGAATATCTGAAGACCCGCCAGCAATTCGGCCGGCCAATCGGTCAGAACCAGGTTTTGCAGCACCGCGCCGCCGAGATGCTGATGGAGCTCGAGCGGGGCCGCAGCATGGCGATGCTGGCGGCGATGATGGTCGAAGAGCCCGACGCCGCCGAGCGGGTGCACAACATCGCAATGGCAAAAGTCGGAGTCGGCCAAGCGAGCAAATTCGTCTCGCAAAACGCGATCCAATTGCATGGCGGCATTGGCATGACCGAAGAATATGCCGTCGGGCATTATTTCCGCCGCTGCATGGTCATCGAGCATACCTTCGGCGACACCGCCCATCACCTGTCGCGCCTCGCCGACCGGGTCTCTTGAGGCATTGAACGCGCGGAACAGGCTTACTAGAGCCCAGCGATCCTGAGAAAGGACCAATCCAAGAGAACGCTCGAGCGGGGGTGCGCGAGGGCGCGAGAGGAGAGCGAGATGACAAAAATGACAGGTGGCCAGGCCCTGGTCGAAATGCTGCGTCGGCACGGGCTGGACACGATCTTTGCGCTGCCTGGCGTACAGAACGATGCGCTGTTCATCGCATTCTACGATGCCGGCGAGGCATTACGCGTTATTCACACTCGCCATGAACAGGGCGCCGCTTATATGGCCTACGGCTATGCTCGGGCGAGCGGCAAGATCGGCGCTTACGCTGTCGTGCCGGGACCCGGCTTGCTCAACACCACTGCGGCGCTCGCCACCGCTTATGCGACGAACGCGCCCGTGCTGTCCATCAGCGGCCAGATCCCCTCCGACCTGATCGGCCGGGGCTTTGGCCTATTGCACGAGATTCCGGACCAGCTGGGAATATTGCGGAGCCTAACTAAGTGGGCCGCTCGCATCAACCACCCGACCGAGACCGGTAAGCTCGTCAACGAGGCGTTCCGGCAATTGCGCGACGGCCGGCCGCGCCCGGTCGCTCTCGAAATGCCGCTCGATGTTATGGCCCTCGACACCGAGGTGGCATTGCCCGGCGCCGAAGCGCGCCCGGCGCTTACGATGCCTGACCCGGAATTGATCGACAAAGCGGCGACGTTACTGGGGGACGCGAAGAACCCGCTGATCTTTGTCGGCGGCGGCGCCGTCGCAGCCGCCGAAGAGGTGCTCGCGATTGCTGAGACATTGCAGGCGCCGGTGGTCAGCTATACCGGCGGCAAAGGCATTGTCAGCGACCGCCATTATCTCGCGCAATCGGCAGCGGCGGGGCATGAGCTGTGGCGCGAGGCCGATGTCGTGCTGGCGGTCGGCACCCGTCTGCACCAGCCGCAGGTGCTCTGGGGAGTCGACGCCGATCTAAAGCTGATCCGTATTGACATCGACCCGACCGAAATCACCCGCATTCTGAGGCCGGCGCTCGGCATCGTCGCCGACGCCAGGCCGGCCCTCGCTGCGCTGCACGGTGTGCTCGACCGGCGCAGTCCAAAGCGTCCATCGCGCAAGGACGAACTAGACGCCCTGAAATCCCGCACCCTTGCCAGGCTCGCCGATAATCTCGGGCCGCAATGCGAATATCTCCAGGCTATTCGCGCCGAATTGCCCGACGACGGCATCTATGTCGAAGATTTGACGCAGGTCGGTTATGTCGGTCGCGTGGCGTTCCCGGTCTACAACCCGCGCACCTACATCCATAGCGGCTATCAGGGTACGCTCGGTTTTGGCTTTGCGACGGCGCTCGGCGCAAAAGTCGGTCGGCCCGATGTGCCGGTCGTCTCGATCTCGGGCGATGGCGGGTTCATGTACAACGTGCAGGAGCTCTCGACCGCGGTCAAACACGGCATCGACATCGTCGCGATCGTCTTTGCCGACGGCGCCTACGGCAACGTCCGGCGCATGCAGAAGGAGGATTACGGCAACCGGCTGATCGGGGTCGATCTGCACAACCCGCATTTCCCGAAAATGGCCGAAAGCTTCGGTGTCGCCGGGGTGCGCACGACAACCCCCGATGGCCTGCGCCGAGAGCTCGCCGCCGCATTGAAGCGGCGCGGCACGACATTGATCGAGGTCGCAGTCGGCGAAATGCCCGATCCGTGGAAACATCTGGTGCTGCCGCGGGTGCGTGGCGGCCGATAGACAGTAGGATTTATGTTCGACAAGACGAAACTCGAGGCGTTGCGCGCCAAATATGAAGGCGCGAAAGAGACCGAAGTCGCACCTGCCGAATTCAGACAAGCGCTGTCATTGGTCTTCGGCAGCAATTATCGGCGCGCGATGCCGTTTGCCGGGATCTCCACGTTCTTGGACCAGCCCTACCGGCCCGAGGTCGCCGATCTGCCCGATTTTGGCGGACTCGACATCGCGCTCGTCGGGGTACCGATGGATCTCGGCGTCTCGAACCGCGCCGGCGCCCGTTTTGGCCCGCGCGCAGTGCGCGAAGTCGAGCGCATCGGTCCCTATAATCACGCCCTCGGCGTCGTGCCGAGAGCGCGGTGCAATGCGGCCGATATCGGCGATGTGCCGATGCGGTCGCGTTTCAGTCTCGACAGTTGCATCGCGGACATCGCCGCGTTCTACGAGCGCATCCACGGGGCCGCGGTACGGCCGCTGTCGGTCGGCGGCGATCATTCGATCACTTATCCGATTCTGAAAGCGCTGGGGAGGGACCGCCCGGTCGGCCTCGTCCATATCGACGCACATTGTGACACGATGGGCGAGATCGACGGGTCCAAATTCCATCATGGCGGGCCGTTCCGTCAGGCGGTCCTGGCCGGCGCGCTTGACCCGGAGCGCACGATCCAGATCGGCATCCGCGGCCCGGCAGAGATTTTTTGGGGCTTCTCCTACGAATCCGGCATGACCGTTGTGCACATCGAGGATATCGACCGGATGGGCATCGAGGGTGTCGTGGAGAAGGCGCGGGAAGTGGTCGGCGACGGCCCGACTTATATTTCGTTCGACGTCGACGGTCTCGATCCGGCCTTCGCGCCCGGCACCGGCACGCCCGAACCCGGCGGTCTCACGCCGCGCGAGGCGCAGGCCATCCTGCACGGTCTCAAAGGCCTCGACATCATCGGCGGTGACGTGGTCGAAGTCGCGCCGCAATACGACCCGACCAGCAACACCGCAATGGTCGGCGCGCAGATATTGTTCGAGATCTTCTCGCTAGCGGCTCTTGGCCCGCGCTTCAAGCAGAGCTGAGACCGTGGCGTCCCATCGTCTCGTCTTGGTGCAACGTGCAGGATCTAAGAGGACCATGCGCTTTCTCTGGCTGGTACTTGGCAGCGGCGTGCCCCTCGGCCGCTGCGCCGCCGCCGTCCCCTCCCGATCGCCCTCGGCGCATGCTCAACCTGCAAAGGGGCAAGATGCTGACCATAGCATTCCTGCCTAATCAACTCGTCCATCCTGCCCCCAAGCAGCGGCTCGTTATTTGTTATCAGTGCTGAGGGAAACGGCCTTTCCTGCAGACCCTCGGCGCGGCCGTTGCTTGCTCACCTCCGTTGCCATTGCCGTAACACCGGCGAGACCGCCCAATTGCATCGAGTCTACGGCAGTGCTGGGGACCAGGACGATGGTCGAGTTCTCCTTCAAGCCCTCATAGAGCATGTTCATGGCTCTCAAGTGAAACGCGGTCGGATTATCGACATAGCTCTTGGCCGCTTGCTCGAACTTTTCGGCAATCTGACGTTCCGAATCGCCGAGGATGACTCGGGCTTGTCGTTCCCGCTCTGCTTGGGCCTGCATGGACATCGCGTCCTCCAGGCCCGACGGGATAAGAACATCCTTGATCTCGACCGAAATGACATTGACGCCCCAAGGCTCGGTGCGCTCATCGATGATTTTGCGGAGTTCATCACTGATTCTCTGCCGGCCTTCGAGCATGTCCGAAAGCATGGTCTTGCCGATGACGTCACGCAAAGCCGTCTGTGCGGCCCAGTTTATGGCAGTTTGATAGTCCGCGACGTCCAGCGCCGCTTTCTCGGGGTCTAAGACTTTCCAGAACAATACCGCGTCGACGTCAACGGGCACGGTATCTTTAGTGAGGGTCCTTTCGGCTTTGAATGAACTGGTGATCACTCGAATATCGATCCAATACGGGACAGTATCGATGATTGGAATGATGAAAAAGATCCCAGGTCCCTTCATTGACAGAAATCGGCCGAGTCGCAGAACAATTGTTCTCTCCCATTGGTTCGCGATTTTGGTCGCGGAGGAAACGATGACCGCCAGGACCAGTGAACCGGCTGCGATTCCGAGGCTTGCGGAATAGTCGAAAGCTGCATAGCGCGAGTATGCGAGACTCAGCCCCATTCCGAGAATCACAATGAAGATCAATGATGAGATAGCATTCGTTCTTCGCATTTCGATACCTCCAAGGTCAAGCCCGAATGATCCTACGGACCCTGAAGCTGCCGGATAACGGCGCGCTCGACGCGATCGGCTTTCGCCTCTAGCTGGTTCGCCGTTAGCAGCCGCGCCTCGCAAATCCAAGGGCTTCCAGCTCGCTCGGTGAACCGGCGATACCAAGCCGCCAAATCGCGCAATGCGGTCGGGTCCGAGTTATCGGACATTGTCTTCCCTCCCTCATTAGCAATCTTAGCGGCGGGCGGAGCGCCGGAATTGACCTGGATCAATCCTCCGTTTCATTCGATCGATACCACTTCGATCATTGCCGCATGAATTCGCCAATCGCGAATGCCTTCGAGCTCGGCAAAGCGTTTTTTTGCGGTCTCGGTCGCCTCTTCTCGACTGGCGGCGGAAACGACAATAGAGCGCTGGCAGACTTTGTAGACTTTGTCGTACCTGGCGAATTGATTTATGAAATCGACGCGGTAACTAGTCACGGGTCGTATCCCGGTTGCCGTCGACGCGTTGGCCTTACTCTGTCGGCGAGCCCGCCGCCTCGTGGCCAGCGGCAGTCCGTCGCGCCGACGCATGATTCTCGAGGAGTTCACGCCCCCCGGATGATGAGTTGGCTGGCCCGGTTCGCTTGCGCGGATGTCTTCTCGATGATTCCAGCGAGCCCGGGGCTCATCGCTTCGCCCTCGCCCAATTTACGTAACGAATTGCAATAGGTGCTCGGTCAGGCGGTCATCCCCGCGCCTTGGGCCTCACCTTCACCTTGCCCTTGTTCATCGCACTTGTGAGAGCGTCCATGTCGCCGCCTCCTTTATAAGGCATCGTCGACATCTTAGTCTCGGCGGGCTCAGCCGAGAAACCCGCGCGCGGGGGCAAAATT
>JBARIB010000457.1:0-3435 GCA_049799535.1 Allostellaceae bacterium
CCATCACGGGGACAACTCCGGGCAATCGCAAAGAAATCATCGGCATTGAGGCTGGCTCCGCCGACGAGGGCACCGTCTACTTCGGAAAGGCCGAGGATCTGAGACGCGTTCCTCGGGTTGACTGAGCCACCGTAAAGGATGCGGGTACCTGCCGCGGCGCGGCGCCGGATTTCCGAATGCATGGCAGTGATGTCTTCCGCTGTCGCGTTCAGGCCGGTGCCGATCGCCCAGACCGGCTCATAGGCAATGACGAGGATATCCGGGCTGCGGCCTTCCGGGACCGATCCGGCGAGCTGCGATGAAACGATTTCGACCGCCTTTCCCTGTTGACGCTGCTGCTGCGTCTCGCCGACGCAAAGGATCGCGATTAGACCCGCTCTCCATGCCCCGTTGATCTTGCCGCGAACGACAGCGTCGGTTTCGCCGTGACCTTGGCGGCGCTCGGAGTGTCCAAGGATGACGTATTTGCACCCGAGATCGGCCAGCATTTCGGCACTGATGTCCCCGGTATGCGGACCCTTGGGGGCGGCATGGCAATCCTGGCCGCCGAGTGCGATACTGCCTCCGGCGAGAATGCCGCCGATCTTGCAGAGCAATGTTGCAGGTGGACAGACGAGCAGCTCACAAGCGAGTGCGCCGCCCGCCGAGACCGCTCGCCCTGCCAGTTGACGTGCCAACGCCTCGGCGTCCTCGCGCAAGCCGTTCATTTTCCAATTGCCCGCGACAAGTTTGGTCCGCATTGGCATGTTGCGACCCCGTCGGCCCCTCTCTATCATTCGACACTACGATCACACCGAGTTTCGGGCGGGTCAACCGACCCGGGCCGATAAAAGAGGCCGGTGCTTATATGCTGCAAGCGATCCGCTCCCGGGCCGGGTCCTATGTCGTCAAGGGTCTGTTCGCGCTCCTGATCGTGATCTTCGGGGTCTGGGGGATCGGCGACATCTTTCGCAATCGGGGCACCGACACGACGGTCGCGACGGTTGGCGACCACAGCATCCCCGCCGAAGAGCTGCAGACCGCAGTGCGCCGAGCGCTCGAGCAGCTTGCCGCCCGGTTCGGCAGCGCGATCGATCTTCAGCAAGCCAAGCAGCTGGGCCTCGTCGATCAAACCTTGAACCAGCTGATCGACCGCAGTCTCATCGATCAAGAGGTGGCGCGGCTGAAGCTGGATACCTCGGACGACGTAATCCGTAATGTGATTGCCGCGAATCCAAGCTTCCGCGGACCCGACGGGAAATTCGATCGCGGCCTGTTCGGCGCAGTGCTCGCGAATAATCGCCTGACCGAAGATCAATATGTGGCGCTGCTGCGCCGCGACATCCCGCGGAACGACCTATTACAGGCCGTGATCGGCGGAGCGGTGGCGCCGGAGCCGGTCGTCGAGCTGCTCTACCGCTACCGAAACGAAAAGCGCACCGCCGACATCGTTACCCTGCCGCTTGCCGCGGTCGCCGATGTCGGACAGGCAAGCGATGAACAGCTGAAATCGTTTTACGATGCGCATCAGGATTTGTTTCGCGCGCCGGAATATCGCGGCTTTACGCTTGCGAGCCTGAGCCCGTCGGACCTCGCCAAAGATATCGAAATCCCAGAAGCCAAGCTGAAAGAGGAATACGATCAGCGTCAGGACGAGCTGCAAATTCCCGAGCGGCGCGAGGTCGAGCAGATCCTCGCGCCCTCGGAGGAGAAGGCGAAGGAAGCCGAGGCGGCATTGGCCGCCGGCAAGGATTGGCGGGAAGTCGCGACCACGATCGCCGGGCAAGACCCGGACACGATCGATCTCGGCCTGCTGCGTCGCGACGAGATGCCGAACGCGCTTGCCGACGTCGCCTTCGAGCTGCCGCCGGACAAGCCGAGCGAGCCGGTCAAAACGCCGCTCGGCTGGCACATTCTGCGGGTCGTAAAGATCGAGCCGCCGGTCGCGCAGTCTTTCGAAGAGGCCAAGCCCAAATTGGAAGCCGATCTGGCGCAGCAGGAAGCCAGCGACCGGATCTATAAAATCGCCAACAAGGTCGACGATGCCCTGGCGGGCGGCGCATCGCTTGATGATGCCGCGGCAAAGTTCGGGCTGAAGTTGACCACGGTGGCCGCAATCGACAGTGGCGGCCACGACCCTGAGGACAAGCCGGCGGCGTTGCCGATCTCTCCCGGGGACGTCTTAAAGGCGGCGTTTGCAACGAGTGAGGGCCAGACGAGCCGCGTGACCGAAGCCCCAGACGGCGGCATCTTCGTGCTGCGGACCGACAAAATCATCCCGTCTGAGGTCAAGCCGCTCGACAAGGTCAGAGAAAAGGCGATCGCTGCCTGGCAGGCTGACAGGCGTAACGAGATCGCCGCCAAAGAGGCCGAGGAGCTCGCCGCCGCGGTCAAACCCGAAACCCGCTTAGCCGCCGTCGCCGCTGAGAAGGGACTGAAGGCAACGACCTCCGAGCCCTTTGGCCGCCAAGCCGGCAGCGCCAACGCGGTGCCGGCGGCGCTGGTCGCCAAACTGTTCGCGGCCAAGCCCGGCGAGGTCGTCACCGCTGCGGATGCCACCGCGTCATATGTTGCGCAGCTCGATCAAGTGCAGCAGCCGGAAAGCCCGTCAGAAACTGCGATGGCAGGTCTGTCGCAGGAGCTCGACAACGCGCAGCGGGCTGATCTCACCGCGGAATTCACGCAGGCGTTGCGCACCCGCTTCCCGGTCGAGATCCACCGCGAAGTGCTCGACCGGCTCTTCTGAGCGCCCGAATTCGGGGGTTAATAGGGACTACTCGATTTTGGGGCCGGGCCCGCGGCGCCCGACCGCATCTCTTGCAACGCTGCCTGGCCTCCTAGCGTCATGAAGCGGTTGTCGCCGCCGACCGTGACAAAGGTAAAGCCCATCTCGATCATCTTCTTGGCGTAGGAGGGCGCGCCGCAATGGATGCCGGGCTGCACCTTGTGCCGCTTGCAGCCGTCGAGCACCTTCTTCAGAGCCGCCATCATCCATTCGTCGGGCTTATCGCCGCCCGGCGCATAGCCGAGCGAAATCGACAAATCCGACGGGCCGATATAGATTGCGTCGAGACCCGGGGTCGACAGGATCGCATCGAGATTGTCGAGCGCCTCCTGCGTCTCGATCATGCCGAAAGCCACAACGATGTCGTTGGCCTTGGCGTGGTAGTCCGGCCCGCCGTAAAGAGAGGCGCGGATCGGCCCCGAGCTGCGATAGCCGAGCGGCGCGTAGCGCATCGAGCCGACAAATTTCTCCGCTTCGGCGCGGTTGTTGATCATCGGGCAGACGATGCCGTAGGCGCCGGCGTCGAGCGCCTTCTGAATGTGTGCCGGATCGTTCCACGGCACCCGCACCAGCGGCGTCACATTGGTCGTCGAGATGCCCTGCAGCATCGTCACCATCATCTGGTAGTCGATCATGCCGTGCTGCATGTCGACAACCAGGGAGTCCCAGCC
>JBARIB010000458.1:0-6834 GCA_049799535.1 Allostellaceae bacterium
GCCCATAGGGGATGTGAAGGAACTGGGAGGGAGAGCCGAGTTGCTCCCAAAGCGATCGTGCTCGGGCAAAGGCGTGGCCCATTTCCGGCGTCGCCTGACCTTTGGCAAATCGCAACGCCGCGCCCAAAGCACTCCAGAACTCCAGCTCCTGCTGCTGGCGCTGGCGGTCGTCCGGCAGCAACGCCAGCTGGTCCAGCCCCTTTTGGAATTGAGCCGCCGCTTCCGCCATTGCCGAGCGGGCGGCTGACTTCCGACCGGCCTGGCCCCAATAGGCAACGGATTTTTCAGCAAGCCCCGCCTCGGCATAGTGTTGCGCCAGGAGCTCCGGCTGGCTGTCGATCAGCTCGGGGAAATGGGTTTCGAGTGCATCGGCGATTTGCGCGTGCAGTTGCTGCCGAGAGCTGCGCAGCAGGCTACCATGCGCCGCGTCCTGTACCAGTGCGTGCTTGAAGGTGTAGACCGCTTCCGGCGGCGCGCCGCGCTGGAACACAAGCTCAGAGGCGACAAGACGGTCGAGCGCGGATTGCAGCTCGTTCTCGTCAAGACGGGAGACGGCGCGCAGCAGCGAGTATGAAAACTCGCGCCCGATCGCCGCGCCGACCTGCGCCACGAGGCGCACCGCCGCCAAACGGTCGAGCCGCGCCATTAGCGAATCCTGCAACGTGGTCGGGATCGCAAGCGGCGGCAACGGGCGGTCGAGCACGTAGCGGTCCGTCTCCTCGCGTAGGACGCCGCTCTCCAGGACGCTCTTGGTGAATTCCTCGACAAAAAGCGGTACGCCGTCGGTGCGATCCGCGATCTCGTTGACAACCTCAGCGGGCAACGGCTTGCCGCCCGCGATCTGCTCTACTAACGCGGTCCGGTCGCGGCGATCCAGCCGGTTGAGGGCTAACATCGTCACCTGCGGCTGGCCGATCCAGTGCGGCTGGAATTCGGGGCGGAACGTTACGACGAGCAGCACGCGCAGGCTGCGAACACGCTCGACGGTGAGGTCGAGCAGTTCGCGCGAGGTCGGGTCCATCCAATGGGTGTCCTCGAACACCGCGACGATCGGCTGCTGGCGCACCAGGCCTTCGAGCTGGCGGAGCAGCGCATCCAGCGTCCGTTCCTTTTTCCGTTGCGGACTGAGGTCCGGCAGGGGTTGCCGCTCCGTGGCGGGCAGTGAGAGTAGGTCGGCGAGGAATGCGACATCCTCGTCGGGCGGCGCAGTGCGGGCGAGCACGGCCTTGAGTTTGTCCAACCTGACGGCGGGCGGGTCGTCGCTTGCGAACTCCGACGCTCGGCCGAGCTGCTCTATGAACGGGAACAGCGCACTGTCCTGGTAATAGGGTGAGCAGAAATAGCGCAGACGAAGATGCGGCTCGACCTGTAGCCGCTCTTCCAGTTCCGCGATGATACGCGATTTGCCGATGCCGGGTTCTCCGGAGATGAGCACGACCTGGCCATCGCCGGCCTTGGCGCGTGCCCAACGGCGCAACAGCAGGTCGATTTCCTCGTCGCGGCCTACCAGCGGCCCGAGCGCCGATCCGTGCAAAGCCTCGAAGCGGCTGGCGACGGCACTCGGGCGCAGAACTTGCCAGGCCGGCACCGGCGCGATAATGCCCTTGACCTCGACACTGCCGAGATCGCGGTATTCGAACAGAGTGCCGACCAGTCGGCGCGTGCTCGCTGCGATGACGACCGTGTCTGGCTCGGCCAGGGCTTGCAGCCGGGCGGCGAGGTTTGGCGTCTCCCCGACGACCGATTGTTCCTGCGCCGAGCCTTCGCCGATTAGATCGCCGACGACGACCAAACCCGTAGCGATGCCGACACGCGCTTGAAGCTTGACCGAATTGAGCTCGAGACGACTGACAGCGTCGATCACGCCCAGCCCCGCCCGGATTGCCCGCTCGGCATCGTCCTCATGCGCCTTTGGGAAGCCGAAATAAGCCAGGACGCCATCGCCCATGTACCTGGATACAAAACCATCGGATCTTGCGATTATGTCCGCGACAGCGCGGTGATACGCGGCAATGATCTCGCGCAGATCCTCGGGATCGAACCGCGTCGACAACGCCGTCGAGCCGACCAGGTCGCAGAACATCACCGTCAGCTGCCGTCGCTCGGCGGTGGCGGTATCGATGGCTTCGCCGCGCTCTGCTGTTGCTTTCGGCCGGCCTTCATTGCGCAAGGCGGCGATCGCAGCGAGCAATTTTCGCCGGTGTCCAACTAGGCTGACACCGATGTCCCTGAGATCGTCGGCGGTCAGCTCCGGCAGCACCGCGGCATCGATCTCGTTGTCGCGGAACGTCTTTTCGTATTGCTGCAGCCCGAGGCCATGGAGCCAGCTGGCGATGTCCACGCTCGCCTCCCCGACGCGATCATCGCCGCGTCGGGTAAGCTTACCGCAACTCATCGCGGTGCGCGAACGTTTAGCGCGGCTTTTCGCCAGCCAGGGTCACGCGGTGCATGACGCGGCGGAAGCCGTGGTAGTCGTTGATCGGGTTGTGCTGGGTGCAGCGATTGTCCCAGAAGGCGATCGAGCCAACCTCCCAGCGGAAGCGGCAGGTGAATTCCGGGTGCTGCTGGTGCGCAAAGAGATATTGCAATAGCGGCGCGCTCTCCTCTTCGGTCATATTCTTGAAGCGAACCGTGTGGCCGCCATTGACATACAGTGCCTTGCGGCCGGTCTCCGGGTGGGTGCGCACGACCGGGTGCTCGGCGACATATTCGCGCTTGGCGTCCGCTCTTGCGCCGTCGCGGATGCGGTCTTCGCGCGTCTTCGTGACGTCGGCCTTGGCCGAAGAGTTGACTGCGACGAGCCCATCGAGCAGATGGCGCAGGCCCGGCGACAAGGTCTCATAGGCAAGATACATGTTCGCGAAGAGAGTGTCGCCACCGTAAGGGGGCAGCTCGCGCGCGATCAACATCGTCGCCATCGGCGGGTATTCGAGATAAGCCGTGTCGCTGTGCCAGAGCCCGCCGAAATTGACCCGCTCGTGCTCGAGCTTGACGACCGAGGTGATCTCGGGAAACCCCTCGATGCCCTTGATAAACGGGTATTCGATCACCTCACCGAAGCGCCGCGCAAAGGCGAGAAACCGCTCGGGCACGAGCGGCTGCCCGCGAAAGAAGATGACGAGATAATCGCGCCAGGCGCGCCGGATCGCCGCGATCGCATCGGAATCCAGGTCTTCGGAAAGATCGACCCCGGTAATTTCGGCTCCCAGCGCCCCCGCCACCGGGCGGATCCGAAGAGAATGTCTTGTCATCCCGTGAATATACCCTGAAAAGGGGTGGCATCCCTCCGTTTCATCGGGAGGCGGCAATGGCTGCCGAAAGATCAAGCGCGCCGGTGTCGGAAGTCGACCCGTTCTGCCGCGAATTCTTCGAGAACCCCTTTGCCGCGCATGAGGAGCTGCGTGAGGCAGGTCCCGTCGTGCGGCTATCACGGTATGGCGTATGGGCGGCGGCGCGCTATCAGCAGGTGCATGCCATCCTCAATGACTGGCAAACCTTCTGCTCGAGCCGCGGTGCCGGGATCACTGATTTCGCGAAAGAGAAGCCATGGCGGCCGAAAAGCCTCGTGCTGGAAACCGATCCGCCATTGCATGACCGCACTCGCCGCGTGCTCAACCGCGTGCTTTCTGCCTCGGTCATGCAGAGCCTGCGCGAGCGTTTTGCTCGGGAAGCGGACGCGCTGATGGATGCGTTGCTCGAGCGCGGAAGCTTCGATGCGATCTCCGATCTGGCCGAGGCCTACCCGCTGACGGTGTTTCCCGACGCAATGGGCATGCCGCGCGAGAACAGGCATTTCCTTCTGCCCTACGGCAACATGGTCTTTAACTCATTCGGCCCGCGCAACGAATTCTTCGAGGCGGCGGTCGCCCAAGCGGAACCGGTTCTTGCTTGGCTGCAGCAACAGATGCAGCGCGATGCCTTCGCGCCCGGAGGTTTCGGCGCCGCCATCCATGCCGCGAGCAACAGCGGCGAATTGAGCGAGGAGGAAGCACCGATCGTCGCACGCTCTCTGCTGACCGCCGGTGTCGATACGACGGTCAGCGGCATTGGCGCTGCAGTATATTGTCTAGCCAGATTTCCCGAGCAGTTCGCGAAATTGCGGACGGACCCCTCGCTGGCCCGTGCCGCGTTTGAAGAGGCGGTGCGGTACGAGAGCCCGGTGCAGACCTTCTTCCGCACGACGACGCGTCCGGTCGAGATCGGTGGCGTGGCGGTCGACGAAGGCGAAAAGGTGCTGATGTTTCTGGGCGCGGCCAATCGCGATCCGCGCTACTGGGAATGCCCAGACGAGTACGACATTACGCGCCGCGTCATCGGGCATGTCGGCTTCGGCAGTGGCATCCATCAATGCGTCGGTCAATTATTGGCCCGGCTGGAGGGCGAGTGCGTGCTGTCGGCCCTCGCCCGCAAGGTCCGCTCGATCGAGATCACTGGACCGCTCCGGCGGCGTTACAACAATACACTGCGCGCACTGGCCAGCCTGCCGGTGACAGCGCGGCCAGTTTAGCTTTTGTCACACCGGCGAAAGCCGGTGCCCATTCCACCATGGGTCCCGGCTTATCGCCGGGACGACAGGTATTAGCCACCGTCGAGAGGCGCCGATGACCGATCCCTATACCCGCTACACGCGGCTCAAATTCGATCGCCCGCACGCCAAGGTTCTCCGCATCACAATGGAGAACGGCCGCATGAACACCACCGATGCGGCGTTGCATGCCGAGCTCGGCGACATCTGGCGCGATGTCGACAAGGATCCGAGCGTCAACGCCGTCATCCTAACCGGGGCCGGCAAGATGTTCTCGGCCGGTGGCGATTTTGCGATTATCCAAGAGAATATCGACGATTTCGCCTCGCGGGGGCGGCAATGGAAAGAGGCGCGCGATATCGTCTACAACGTGATCAACTGCAGCAAGCCGGTCGTCAGCGCAATGCGCGGCGTCGCCGTCGGGGCCGGGCTCGTCTGCGGACTGCTCGCCGACATCTCGATTGCGACAAAAGACTGCCGAATCATCGACGGCCACACGCGGCTCGGCGTCGCGGCGGGCGACCACGCCGCAATTGTCTGGCCGCTGCTCTGCGGGCTTGCCAAAGCCAAATATTATCTGTTGCTCTGCGATCAGGTATTGGGTGAAGAAGCCGAGCGCATCGGGCTTATTTCACTGGCGGTCGACGATGCCGAGCTCGATGCAAAAGCAGTGGAGATTGCCGCCCGTCTGGCTGAAGGCGCACAGAGCGCGATCCGCTGGACCAAATACGCGCTTAACAACTGGCTGCGCGCGATGGGGCCGACTTTCGACACCTCGCTGGCGCTCGAATTCCTCGGCTTTACCGGGCCGGAAGTGAGGGAGGGTCTCGCGTCGCACCGCGAGAAGCGCCGGCCGGTATTTCCGCCGGAGGCGCCGCTCTGATCGGGATTAGGTTCGCCGCAGATTAACTATATTCAATGCGGGTTCAGGGGTCTCGCGGCGTAGTGCCACCGCGACGGCCTCGGCGAGTCGCTCCAGACGATAAGGTTTCTGCAGCACGAAGTCGCCGTCCGCGGGCGAGAACGCACTGACCTCCGCATAACCGGTGACCAATAATGCCCGCAAATCCGGGCGACGCCTGCGCGCGGTCCTGATTAGCTCGACCCCGTTCATCCCCGGCATAGCCATGTCGGCCAGCAACAAATCGATGTCGCCCGCAGTAGCAAGGACCTCTAGTGCAACCGACCCGCTTTCGGCGGCAAGCGTGCGGTATCCGAGGCCTTCGAGGCTGCAGACTGCAACCTCGCGCACGTCGGGATCGTCGTCGACAACGAGGATGGTGGCGGTCTCGTGGACTGTGGACGAGCGTGATTCGCGTTCCCGCGCGACTGTCGGTTTGGTGCGGGCACGCGGGAGATAAACACTGACCGTCGTGCCATGTTCGAGACGGCTTTCGATATGCAGACCGCCGCCGGACTGCGTCGCCACGCCATGCACCATACTGAGGCCGAGGCCGCTACCCTTGCCGGGCTCCTTTGTCGTGAAGAACGGCTCAATGGCCTTTCTCAGTACCTCATCCATCATGCCCTCGCCGGTGTCGCCAACGGAAATCAGCACGTATTCCCCGGCGGGGAGTTCCGCCGGGGCATTCGCTGGATCGACATTCGCAGTGCGTATCGTCAGGCGTCCCCCATTGGGCATCGCATCACGCGCGTTGATCGCGAGGTTGAGCAACACCAGCTCGATCTGCGTCGGATCGACCAGAGCGGGCCACAATCCCTCGGTCAGAACGGTCTCTATCTGCACTGTCGCGCCGATCGTGCGAAACAACATATCGCTGGCTTCTCGCAGCAATCGGTTCAGATCGAGGGGAGCCGGGGCAAGATGTTGTTTGCGTGAAAACGCAAGGAGCTGATGCGTCAAGCGCGCGCCGCGCTCAGCCGCCGAACGTGCCGCCCGCAAGCGTCTGAGCAGATCCTGGTTGGTCAGCTTGCGCTCGAGGAGCTCGAGATTGCCGAGCACTCCAGTCAAAAGATTATTGAAATCGTGCGCCACACCCGAAGTGAGCTGACCGATCGCCTCGAGCTTTTGCGCCTGTCGCAAGGCCTCTTCAGTGCGCTGCCGCTCGGCAATCTCGGCCGTCACCCGGTCGTTGGCAGCGGCGAGGCTTTGAGTCCGTTCGGCGACGAGCCGTTCGAGCTCCTCCCGGCTGCGCGCCAAGGTTTCCCGTGCTACGACGACATCGGTGATATCCGTACAGGTCCCGAACCATCTGACGGTCCGGCCAGCATCGCGGACCGGCGTGGCGCGAGCCTTGAACCAGCGGTACTGGCCATCGGCGCGGCGGATCCGAAGTTCCAAATCGTAG
>JBARIB010000459.1:0-5199 GCA_049799535.1 Allostellaceae bacterium
TTCAGCCGCCGCGTTTAACCCGAGAGCGCGCCGCGGATTTCTTCGGCGAGCGCGCTTATCTCCGCGGCCGCGGGGGTAATACGGGCGCTTTCAACGACGCTAAGCCCTAGCGCCATCGCTTGCGCCAAGGCAACACGGTTGCCGACCCGGGTCGCCGCGATCGGGCTACCGGCGCTGGCAAGGTCAGCGGCAATGTCTTCGGTGAGCCGCGAACGCGGCGGCACTCGGTTCAGGACAACAAGTGAGCGCCGCCGCTCGTCTTGCACCACTTTGAGCGTTTCCGCCGTTGCCCACAGATCGAGCGGCGATGGCTGCACCGGAACCACCACGAGCCGTGCCGCGCGTACCGCGATCCGCGCCTCGGTTTCGGCGTGCGGCGGGGCGTCGATTAAGACTAGATCCGCCACACCGACCCAATCGCCGACCCATTGCGCCGCGCGCCAGCCAGGCAGTGCCGCAAATTCAAAACCGATCGCCTTTGCCCCGAGCCTCGCCCGGCGCAGATCGACCCAAGCTGAGAAGCTGCCTTGCGGATCGATATCAAGTGCTGCAACTCGTGCGCCACAGCGCGCCCAGGCGACGGCGAGCTGAGTGGCAAGGGTTGTCTTTCCGGCGCCGCCTTTACGCTGTGCGATCGTGATGACCAGCCCCACCATGCGCCTTCCACTGTAGCGCGGGCCGAAGGGGGATAGTAGGAAGCCGCATATTCTGATGCTGGAGCTTGGGTACAAAGCCCAGCGCTCTGCCGAGACCCTGCCCAAAGGCCGAATCGGCTTTGATGAAATGCCTGATTTGGCACAGTTGGATTGCGTCCAGCACGCCCTGCATCGCGGCGGTAATGTTATCGAATAGCTGCTGCTTCTGCTCCGGCCGACGTCAGCCGGATATCGAGCGGCGCGGTGATCGGCCGCCCTTTGCAGATCCGCGAGATCCTGGTCAAGTTGGCTTGTCGTGGTTCAGCGTCCGACCTCCCAGGGGCTATTCACTCAGCCGACCCGCACCAATGCGCCGCCATCGACCGGCAGCGCGACCCCGGTGATGAAATTCGCCTAGTCCGAAGCGAGAAAGAGGGCGGCGTTGGCGACATCCCACGCGGTGCCCATGCGCCCGCGCAGCGGCACCTTGGCGTGGCGTCGCGCGACCGTTGCCGATCCCCTCTCCCGGACTTTGCCCGGCTCCGATGATGACCGCAATTTTTCCTTCGAGGCGCATGGCTCTCCCTCATTCAAAGCACCCGCGCCGCGGTATCACCCTGGCCGCGGTATCACGCTGCGCCGCGGTACACGGGTCATAGCGGTTTTGCTCAAGTAATTTCAGCGATCATTGTCGCTCTGGTTTGAGGACGCCGCGGCGGATCTGATCTCGTTCGATCGACTCGAAGAGGGCGCGGAAGTTCCCCTCACCAAACCCCTCGTTGCCCTTTCGCTCGATAATCTCGAAAAAAATCGGGCCGATCACGGTCTCGGTGAAGATCTGCAGCAGCAACCCGTGGCCCGCGCCCGGCTCGCCGTCGATCAGTACCCGGTCGCGCTGCAGCCGGGCGAGATCCTCGCCGTGTCCCGGCAGACGCCCGTCGACCGCCTCGTAATAGGTGTCCGGCACCGACATGAACGAAACACCGCGCTCCCGCAGCGCCTCGACCGTCGAGTAGATGCCGGCAGTGGCGAGCGCGATGTGCTGGATACCCTCGCCGTGATAGGCCTCGAGGTATTCGGCGATCTGCGATTTGTCGTCGGCGCTCTCGTTGATCGGGATCCGGATCCGCCCGCACGGGCTCGTCATTGCCTTCGACTTGAGCCCGGTCAGCTTGCCTTCGATATCGAAATAGCGGATCTCACGGAAATCGAAGAGGTGCTCGTAGAACTCGGCCCACAATTCCATCCTGCCGCGATGCACGTTGTGGGTGAGATGGTCGATTTCGGTCAGGCCCACCGTCGCCGACATCTGATCGGCGGGCAGCGGGGTAAAGTCGACGTCATAGATCGTCCGGTCGCCGTACCGGTCGACGAGATAAATCAGGCTGCCGCCGATACCCTCGATCGCCGGAATGTTGAGCTCCATCGGCCCGACTTTGCCGTGCACCGGCTTGGCGCCGAGCCCGATTGCCCGCTCGTAAGCCTTGGCGGCATCGGCGACGCGGAACGCGATCGCGCAGACTGAAGGCCCGTGCAATCGGGCAAAAGCTTGCGCAAAGCTTTCAGGCTCGGCGTTGAGGATGAAATTGATGTCGCCCTGCTTGTACAGCGTCACGTTTTTCGAGCGATGACGCGCCGCGGCGAGGAATCCCATGTGCTCGAACAGAGCGGCCAAAGCCTGCGGGTCAGGACCCGTGTATTCGACGAATTCAAACCCATCCGTCCCCATTGGGTTGTCCCACAGATCGCGCCGGCCTGTCTTTGTCATCGCCGCCTCCGCCTCCGCTGCCGCCCGCCGGTGATGTGGTCGCGGCGGCTGCCAACGCCAAGGCGGCCCGTCGAGAGGTACCAGGCTTCATGCGCTGTTCCTGAGGCAGATGAAGGCGGAGCAGAGCCGCTCAGACGTTAGGCAGCAGTCGGGTCGTGGGCTATATTGTTGCTCGGATGCCGTGATGCAGAAGAGAAGGCGTCTACAGGAGCACCGTGAGACGACCCAGCCCCGAGGCGCGCGATAATTATCGCCGGCCAAATCGTCCAATCAGGCGACGCGAGTTGCTGTTACTTGCCGCCGCGGCGACTACCCAGGCGCGTGCCACGGTCGCGGCCGAGGCCAAGGTCCCGCGCATCGGGTTTATCCAAACGGGGGCGCGACGCGGGAGCCAGACGTTCCTCGACGCGTTCCGGGATGGCCTGTCGGCACATGGCTGGGACGGCGGCAAGCTCGTGGTCCTCGGCCGCTGGGCCGAAGAGCACACCGAGCGGCTGCCCGGCATCGTCAAGGAGGTGATGGACGCAGGGGTCGCCGCCCTCGTCACCGTGGGTACGCCGGCCACGCTCGCCGCCGCGCGCGCGACGGCCACGACCCCGATCGTTTTGGTGGGCGTCGACGATCCCGTTGCGCTCGGCCTCGTCGACAGTCTGGCGCGGCCCGGCGGCAACGTCACCGGTCTGTCTCTAATTTCGTCTGAAATA
This sequence comes from Allostellaceae bacterium, assembly GCA_049799535.1. Taxonomy (GTDB): domain Bacteria; phylum Pseudomonadota; class Alphaproteobacteria; order ATCC43930; family CGMCC-115725; genus AP-15. Next base: position 3,108 of record JBARIB010000459.1, read on the forward strand.
ATCATGAAGCGTTTGCAGCTGCTTAGAGAGGTCGTCCCTCGCCTGCATCGCCTCGCGGTTATCGTGCGAGGGGATCCCGGCCTCGAGCAGAAGCTGCAGGACATCCATAGCGACGCCAACGGGATGGGCATCGAGGTGCTCGCGCTTGAGGCGGCCACCGGGAAGGCCCTTGACCTCGCATTCATGCGCCTGCGCGCAGAGCACTGCGACGCTATCTATGTGGCATCCGGCCCGCTGGGTCCCGCCAAGCGGGCTCAGATCATCGCGCTCGCCGCGGATTCCGCGCTGCCCGCAATCTATTCTTTCCGTGCCTTTCCCGCCGATGGCGGATTGATGTCGTTCGCCGCGGATTACGCGGACCTGTTCCGGCGCGCCGCAGGTTTCGTCGATAAGATCCTCGAAGGCGCCACTCCCGCCGATCTGCCGATCGAGCCGCCGCGCAAATTCGATCTCACGATAAATATGAAGACGGCGAAGGCGCTCGGGCTGTCCTTCCCACCCGCGATCCTCACTGGCGCCGACGAAGTGATCGAATGACCCCGGTTACCGCCGGGATCGGCAGGCTGGTTGGTTTCAATTTACCGTTGTTTAAAGATTTCTGGTGCACCCTGCAGGCGATTACCAATGTCCACCAACCCAGGAGAACCCGCTTGCGCACCCTTATCGCCAATCTCATCAGAAACGAGTCCGGGGTCACCGCGATCGAATACGCCCTGATCGCCGCGTTGATTGCGGTCGCCGCGATCGGAGCCATGCAGCTGGTCGGCACGGGCCTGCAGAATACCTTCAGCTCGATTTCCAACCAGCTATAACTCTGGTAGGGAGCAATGCCGGCGCGATTGGCGTACGTTATGTCAGTCAAGTGGATTTGAATTTGACTGACCGGTCCATTCTCGTCAGCTGACCGCATCGAGGGGATGGCTTGTCATTCCACAGCGGCCCGAGAGGGACGGGCCGGGAATGACTCAAGGAGGCTAAAATCGCCGGGCGCAGTCGCGCTGGCAGCACTGGTCGTGCTGGCGATTGCGCTGCGCCTGCAGCCGATCCTGGTCGAGCCCAGCGCCGTCTGGCCCGACGAAATCTTCCAGACCGCGGAGCCGGCGCACCGTCTGGTGTTCGGCAGCGGCCTAATAGCTTGGGAATTCCAGCTCGGCGTACGTTCCTGGGTGCTTCCTGGAGCGGTCGCGGCAGTGATGGAACTGTCGCGGATCGCTGGCGACGGCCCTGACTATTACCTGCCCTTGACGGCAGTGGTCTTAGGAGCCTTGGCTGCCGCACCCGTGGTTTGCTGTTTCCTCTGGTGCCGCCCCTTTTTTGGCCTCTCGGGCGCATTACTCTCCGGCCTCGCGGTGGCGATTGCACCCGAGCTGGTTTATTTCGGCGCTCGCACCCTAAGTGAGGTCATCGCCGGCCACCTGCTGGTCGTCGCCCTCTATGTGCTGGAGCCAGGTCATCGGGTGACCGGCCGCCGACGCCCGTTCGCCGGCGGCGCCCTGCTGGGGTTGACTTTTGTGATACGGGTTCAGCTAGCGCCGGCGCTGACGCTGGCGGCGCTCTGGACTAATTGGCGGGCCGATCGCGACCGCTTGGTTGCGACGTTTCTTGGAGCGGCCGTGATTGTTGGCGCCGCAGGGCTTCTCGATGCACTAACGCTCGGGCAGCCCTGGGCTTCGCTTTGGCGCTACATTCTCTATAACCTTTACTACGGGGTGAGTTCGACCTTTGGGGTCGAGCCGTGGTGGTACTACCTCCTCGGCGAACTCAACGTTTGGAGCGGCGCCGCTCCAACACTGCTGTTGCTGGCCGCAATCGGAGCCTGGCGGCTGCCAATGCTGCTGGCGGTTCTGATCGTGATCATCGCCGTACACTCGGGTATCGCGCATAAGGAATACCGCTTTATCTATCCCGCGGTCGTGTTGGTAACGGTACTTGCCGGCCTGGGACTCGCGCAAATGGCAAGTTGGGCGCGAGATTGGTTCATTGGCCGAGCGGCGCCAAGGCCGCTCGCGGTGCTGGCCAGCATCGGTTTTGCATTGGGGTGGTGGTGCCTGGTGTCGCTGCAAGTGTGGAACGGCGCGACAATTGTCGCGTA
>JBARIB010000460.1:0-2369 GCA_049799535.1 Allostellaceae bacterium
ACCGGGTACATTCGCGCATTCGCGGTCTTTTGTCTTGGTTGAATCATCAGCTCAGACTTCATCGGCTCATCGGGGTCAGCTGGATCTGTTTGTCGACCACACCTCGGCGGCGACAATGCGCGCCAACCAGCTGCGCCTGTCTGGGTCGCCTCGATGGCTTATGTGCTGCTGTGCGTGCTACGCTGCCTGCCCCTCGCGCACCGCGCACCCAATTCGCCAAAGGGACCTGCGGCACGTAATAGATTGGAGTATCAGCGCTACAAAATATTAGCATCGTGATGCCCACCTTAAGGTTAAGCTAGGTTTCCACCACCCCAAATTCGTCCAAAGGCGCTACCTGCAATCGTGCAGTTGCGATCTGCTATAAGAATAGTATCGCAGTAAACTATCTATCTTGAGCCCGGTTGCGTGTTCGTAGATATAACTCTATTATGAAGGTTCTTAATCTTAGGTTGACCAAGCAGTCTTAACAATACAGTCCGCGACATCGGGATCGACCACCACACTCTTCATGGAGATCGCATTGTTCTGCCCATATCGGCTCGCCGCTTGGCGAGAGTATCCGTCAGGCACGACCACGGCGCGACCGTAGGGATCGAGGAGCGCTTTGGTCGGATCGAAGCGTAGACCGCGCTCGGGATCGAAAGGGCCGTCGGCGCGATAGGCATAAATCTGTCCGGGACGGATGCCGGGCACGAAGACGTGCCAGTAATGGTAGGTGCGATGCGTGCGAGGATCGAGCTCGATCACGCGCGCCGGGTGCGTGGCGGCGGCATCATCGAACAGCAGGACGTCCACCCGGCTCGCCTGCCGCGAATATACGCTGAAATTGACACCGTCGCCGAGAACTGTGGCGCCCAGGGGGAAGCTCCGCCCGGCGCCTACCGGCTCTTGCGGCGCTCGGAATTCTGCGAATTCGGACTCCATTTCTTCAAAGCCAGCCCGCAGCGCCGTCGCCACGTTGCGCTGCTCGAAGTGGTCTTCGTCGCTGATCTGCTGCGTTGGCACCGACATGCGGGCTATAGTCTTTGATTGAGCCTGCAATTCTGTCGCGAGCAGCCGGACCCGGCTTTGATCTAGATCAGACCTGCGGTTCGCCCGCTTGCCGCATTGCCGTTGTTCGGCTTGAGCGCGCGCAAGCCAAACTGGCCCATAGTGCCGGTGAAGGCGTTATCCCTGACCCCTCGCCCGGGAGGCGCAGCGCACTTCCAGCGCGCTCCCTCCTTGCAAGCTGTGGGTCTCGCCGCCGACGCGGATCGCCACCGGTTCGCCATCGGAGATCGCCACCCGCACCGTATCGCCGGCAATCCGCACCTGAACCGGCCGCCCGCGCCAACGCACCGCGAAGGACATGCTGAGCCATTCCGGTGGCAGCCGAGGATTGAGGGCGATCGCGTCGCCATCCAGGCCGAGGCCGGCGAAGCCGAGTACTATCGCCTGCCACAGACCCCCCAGTCCGGCGATCCGTATGCCACCCGCGCTGTTCGGGTCCAATTCAAGGTCCGCGGCCGCGGCCTGGCGTAGAAAACGAAGGGCGGTTTCGGTTTCGCCGAGCCGTGCCGCGACCAGCGCATGGATACCCGCGCTCAGCGAACTGCCATGGGCACAGCGTGGCTCGTAGTAGCGGAAATTGGCTTTCGCCGCCGCGCCCGGGAACTCGTCCGGCAGGAGGGCGAGCAGCGCAACCACATCGGCCTGTTTGACTACCTGCGACCGCTGCGTTCGCTCGCGGCCGATCACCACGTCGATCGGCATCTTGCGGTCGGCATACAGCGACAGATCGAGCGGCGCCAGCTTGTGATAGCCGGCAAATTGCTCGTAGAGCCCGGTGGCCGGATCGAAACCGCTAACAATGCGTCCAACCGCGTCGCGCCAGTCGGCAAGTTCAGGCTCGCCAAGCGCGAGCCGTTCCCGTAGCGCTTCGGCACGGTCAGGCCAGCGCGCGCGCATCACTTCGATCGCCTCGAGTGCTCGCGCAATGTTCCAGCGCGCCATCACGTTAGTGAATGCGTTGTCGTCCACGTCCTCGTGGTACTCATCAGGCCCGATCACGTGGCGGATGTGCCGCCTGCCATCGGCCTCCGCTACGGCGCGCGACGCCCAGAAACGAGCGGTCTCCAACAGAATCTCCGCGCCGGCATCGATGAAGAACCCATCGTCGCCCGTCGCACGCCAGTATTGCCAGACCGCATAAGCGACGTCGGCGCTGATGTGATGCTCCATCCTGCCGGTCAGGATGTCGATTGTCTCTCCGCCGGGACCCACCACGCGCTCGGGCGTGATCTCCTCGCCGGTGTCGGCCGATTCCCAGGCATAGAGCGCGCCTTTGTAGCCCATCGCGTCTGCCTTGGCGCGCGCGCCGGGCAGAG
>JBARIB010000461.1:0-4545 GCA_049799535.1 Allostellaceae bacterium
GGGGCACGCATTTACCAGGCAGAGCCGCCGCCACTGCGGCGTCGAACATCGAACGAAGTAGAACGCGCGGCGGGGTCGTCACCAGGACAGACCTATCGAGGGGCGGTCAGTTTAAGGATGCGGGCGACATCGCGCTGAGCCTCAATGGCCCAGAGCTCCTCGAGGAGCTGCTGAGCGTCGACCGTTGGTGCGCCATGTAACGCGAGTATGCGCAATTTGCTTTCAAGCTCGGCGTCACTCATTGGCCGCGCCATCGTGCCGCGCGCCTTGGTGACGTGGTGGACGAGCGTGCGGCCATCCGTAGTCCGGGCCGTGATGATTGCAGTCTCGACGGGAATTTGCGGATCCTCCTCGACGGCGACCTTTCGCCAGAAATCGAGAACCGCGGGTTCAGCGACACATTGATCGGTGTACTGCGTCAGCCCCGCCGCGCCATAAAGGAAAGCCACAGCAACACTGTGCTGAATGCTGACTTTGGCTTCTCGGCCGCTCGTGACATTGGGCCGGTCCGCGCGCATGCGCAATAGCGGATGGCCTTTGACGATCACTGCCGCGATCTGTTCCGCGGCGAGCGCATGCTGCTCGCGCAATTCGAGGCAGCCGTCAATGACGGGGAACAGAACGACCCCACAAGGATAGGGTTTATAAGCATTCGAGAGAATTTCCCAGCTATTGCCAAATCCGTCGGTGACGGCATTCAAATCCGCCTCGTCGCTCATCACATTGGCAAAGCCGTAGGTCCCTTCGATCGCTTGCTCTGGCCCAGTGAATCCCGTTTCAGCCAAGAGCGCCGCGGCGAGGCCATTGCGCGCGGCACTGCCGACGCTGACGCTTTTCGCCATACTGCCCAGGCTCTCGATCAGCCCTGCCGACTGCGCCGCCGCATTGCCGAATGCCCAGACCATCTGCCGGGTGTCGAGGCGCAACAACTTGCCAGCTGCGGCGGCAGCGCCAAAGACGCCGCATGTGGCGGTGATATGCCAGCCACGCCGGTAATGCGCCGGCGAGACAGCATTGCCGATGCGGCATTCGGCTTCGACGCCGAGAACAATCGCGTGCAATAGATCCTCGCCACTAACTGGGCGCAGATTAGAGACTGCGAGCGCCGCCGGCACGACCGGCGCTGCTGGATGGATCACTGTCCGCAGATGCGTGTCGTCGAATTCCAGAACATTGGCGCTGACCGCATTGAGAAATGCGGCCGACAGTGCGTCCATTCGCTCATCGCGGCCGATCACCGTCGCCTGCGCCGGCCCGACGAAAGGAGCCAATGCCCGCAGAGCCAGCTCGACCGCATCGTCTCGGCAGCCGCCCAGCGCAGTGCCGACGAAGTTGACGAGCGTCCGCGTAGCCTCGTGCCGCACTGGAGGAGGAATGTTGTGCCATTGCGAATTGACCACAAACAGTGCAAATTCTCGCGTCACCGGTTGCATCGCGCGGTTCATAGCACGAGATAGCCGCCATCGACCGTCACGGTGCTACCCGTCACCCAGCGCGCTTCATCGGAGGCGAGAAAGAGAATTGCGCCGACGATGTCTTCGGGCTGGCCGAGGCGGCCAAGCGGGATCTGAGCGATCGTGGCGCGGCGTCTTTCGGGGTCGGCATAGCCGGTGCGGGTCAGACCGGTCAGGGTCGGGCCTGGGGCGATCGCATTGACGCGGATGCCGTGAGGCGCCAATTCCAGCGCCATCGCATGTGTTAGCGACCGGCCGCCGCCCTTCGACGCGACATAGGCGGCCCGCTCGGGACGAGCGACCTCAGCAAGTTGCGAAGTAACGTTGATGATGCTCCCGCCGCCTCCCTGGCGGACCATCTGCCGCGCTGCGGCCTGGCCTAGATGAAACATGCCGGTCAGGTTCACCGCGATAATGCGCTCCCAGGTGTCGGAGTCGAGGTCGAGAAAGCTCCCGGTATGGCTGATCCCGGCACAGTCGAGCAGGATGTCAAGCCGGCCGAACTCCCGTACCGTCGCCTCGATCCCAGAATCGATCGCCGCCCGGTCCGTCACGTCGAGAGCGAGCCCATCGGCGCGTCCGCCGGCAGTGCGGATCCGCGCCGCGCTCGCCTCTGCTGCAGCCGAGGCGATATCGGCGCAGACTACTGCCGCGCCTTCGCGCCCGAGGCTGACAGCGCCAGCCCCGCCGATACCGCCGCCGGCCCCGACGACCAGCGCGACCTTGCCTTCGACGCGTGCGCTCATGACGCCGCCGTTTTGACGGTTCCTGGCCGCATCGGTGATCGCCCCTCTTCCCCAAGCGCAATCGGCCGGCCGCGCGTTTCGACCCCGAGGAGCGCAAAGCTGACCCAACATCGTCGGTTGAGTGGTGCGTGGTCGTAGAGCGCCAGCAAATCCTCGGCGGTTCGGTACGTCATGCGTTCTCCGTCGAATTGCTTAGAGCCAGCGGCGAGCCGGCCACCTGGTTACTGGCATAACGGAACGAGTCCGCTGTCGGGTCAAGCGCAGAAGCGATGTGCGGGGTCAAACATCGTATAATATGTGTAGTTTGTGCGCTTTTGACTCTTTCGCCCTGTGTTAATACCCTTTCGTCCTGTGTTAATACCCTCCGCGGAACGGAGGATCTGGTCATGACGCACATCCACGTGATCCACGAGAACGCAGCTTGGCTCGAACCCTTGGCCGCCGCGTTCGACCGTCAGAGGCTTCCGTGGCGCGACTGGTTCCTCGACCGCGGCGTCTTCGACCTGTCGCGGCCGCCGCCCGAAGGCATCTTCTACAATCGGATGAGCGCCTCCTCGCATACCCGCGACCACCGCTACGCCGTTGAACTGACCGTCTCGGTATTGGCCTGGCTCGAGCACCACGGCCGCCGCGTCATTAACAGCAGCCGCGCGCTGGACCTCGAGATCAGCAAGTCCCGCCAATACGCGGCGCTGGAATCAGTCGGCATTCGCATTCCGGATACCGTCCTCGTCAGCGGCAAGAAGCTCCTCGTCGCCGCGGCCCGGCGCCATTTCGCCACCGTCCCGTTCATCTTGAAGCCGAACCGCGGCGGCAAAGGTCTCGGCGTACGGCTATTTCAGACGGCGGATGCGCTCGGGGATTATCTCGACAGCCCGGAATACGAGCCGCCGGTCGACGGCTTGCATCTGCTGCAGCAATATATCCGCGCATCAGCGCCGCTGATCACCCGCGCCGAGTTCGTCGGGGGCCGGTTCATGTATGCGGTCGAGGTCGATACCAGCGACGGCTTCGAGCTCTGCCCGGCCGATGCCTGCGCCGTCGGCGACGCATTCTGCCCGGCGGGGCCGGAGGGAATCGGGGCGTCGAGTGCGAAATTTACGATCATCGACAACATCGATGCCGCTCTGAAGCGGCGTTATGAGGTATTCCTCGAGGCCAACGCCATCGAGGTCGCCGGGATCGAATTCATCACCGATGGTGACGGCACGAGCTATACCTACGACGTCAATACCAACACGAACTACAATCCAGACGCCGAAGCCCGCGCTGGCCGTTCGGGTATGGACGCACTGGCCCGCTTTCTCGGGAGCGAGCTCATATCATCGTCATCACGAGCGAAACCAACTAACCCTGTGCCTTAGATTGTTCGTGGGTGCGCGCCTCGCGTGCCTCCGCATCCGTCCAGGCGAAATCTGCAAGCGGCACCCGGCTAAGCCAGAGCCTCGCTAACGCTTTATCCCGATGTTGCGGCCGAAGTGATAGAAAATCGCGTCGCGCGCAGGATCGGAGGGTGGCAATGCATTGGCTCTGGGTCGTCATCATTGGGTTTGTGGCCGGCGCCATCGCCAAGTTTTTCATCGCCGGGCCTCGCGGTTTTATCATCACAACCCTCCTCGGGATCGTCGGCGCGCTCTTTGCGACCTGGCTCGGACAGCAAATCGGCTGGTATCGCCCAGGCGAAGGCGCCGGCTTCATAGGTGCGATTGTGGGCGCGGTATTGATCCTGGCTATCTATCGCGCCGTAGTCGGTGCGCCGCCTTGACCTCAAGCTGCTGCGGCCGGCCAGCGGAGAGATCGAACGGCTCTTTTCGCACCTGCGAAATAAGGTAATATGACCGGCAAATGACCATATAGATTCAAGCGGCTGCACCCCAAAGGCGCAGTCGCTGTTTTGTCCCTAGCTATTGGACCGAGCATCGTTGGCCGTCAGTTCCGCACCTCCATCGAGCCCCGACATCACTCCCGTTACGATCGAAGAGGAGATGAAGCGCTCCTACCTCGATTACGCGATGAGCGTGATCGTGGCGCGCGCCTTGCCCGATGTCCGCGACGGGCTGAAACCTGTCCACCGCCGCATCCTTTATTCGATGAAGGTTAACGGCAACGAGTGGAACCGTGGCTACCGCAAATCGGCCCGCATCGTCGGCGACGTGATCGGCAAGTACCATCCGCATGGCGAGCTGGCGATCTACGACGCTATGGTGCGCATGGCGCAGGATTTCGCGATGCGCCTGCCGCTGATCGACGGGCAGGGCAATTTCGGTTCGGTCGATGGCGATAACCCCGCGGCGATGCGCTACACCGAGGTGCGGCTGGCGCGCGCCGCATCGCTGCTGCTGGAC
>JBARIB010000462.1:0-3876 GCA_049799535.1 Allostellaceae bacterium
CAGCCGGTCAGCCCAAGACATAAATGCAATGGCGAGTGAAGATGGCCATCCAGTCTTGTCCTCCGGACGAAGCCGCGATCGATAGCCTGGCGCGCCAGATCGATAGGCTGCTGCCGCGCCTCCAACGCTACGCGCTTAGACTGACGCGTAATGCCGCTGCCGCCGATGATCTCGTGCAGGAAACCCTCGTCCGCGGGATCGCCAATATTCATCGCTGGCAGCAGGGAACGGATTTGCGTGCCTGGCTATTCACGATCCTGCACAATCAGTTTGTCAGCGGCATCCGCCGCGCGACCCGCGAAGTCGTCAAGGTCGACCAGGCCTGCGCCGGAGCGGCGTTGGTGTCCCCAGGACGGCAAATCGCGGTGCTCGAGCTGCGCGACTTGGAGCGTGCACTGGCGAGGCTGCCAGTGGAGCAAAGGGTAGTGGTGCTGCTGGTCGGCTATGAAGGAATGGAATACGAGACAATCGCCTCCCTGCTCGCTCTGCCCCTCGGGACCGTACGATCGCGCCTCTCTCGCGGCCGGACGAGGCTGCGCGAGCTAACCTGCAGTGCTGATTCGAGGCGCAAGCGGGCGGGGCGTGCGCCATCCCGGGAGGCGGCCTGATCTAGATCAATGTGAAGGTGTGCCCCAGACGCGAAATTTCGGATCTGGATAGCAATAGGAGTGGACCCGATGCCGACAGAATCCTGGGTCAGGTGGTTCGCCGATATTCGACTGAAGGACGTGCCGGCAGTCGGCGGTAAAACCGCATCGCTCGGAGAACTTCATTCACTGCTTGGCGACCGGGTGCCAGATGGCTTCGCGCTGACCGCCGCCGCCTACCGCGACGTGCTCGCCGGGGCCGGCGTCGAGAGCGCGCTGCGCCGGCTTCTCGATTTCGATCACCACGATGTCGGGCTGCTCGCCGAGCGTGCAGAAGCGGCGCGCCGCATCGTCTACGAGGCCACCGGCGATGCCGAACTCCGCCGGCAGATCGCCGCGGCCTATCACGGGCTCGAGGAAAAATGCGGCGACGATGTCGCGGTCGCGGTCCGCAGCTCGGCGACCGCCGAGGACTTGCCGACCGCCAGCTTCGCCGGGCAGCACGAGAGTTTTCTGAATGTGCGCGGCGAGGACGAGGTGATCGATGCGTGCCGGCGATGCTTCGCCTCGATCTTCACCGACCGCGCCATCGTCTATCGCATCGACAACGGGTTCGACCACTTTAAGGTCGCTCTGTCGGTCGGGGTCATGAAGATGGTTCGCGCCGATCTCGCCTCAAGCGGCGTCATCTTCACGCTCGACACCGAATCCGGGTTCCGCGACGTGGTCTTCGTCACCGGCTCCTGGGGTCTCGGCGAGAACATCGTGCAGGGCAAGGTCGACCCCGACGAATTCTATGTCCACAAACCGACCTTCCGCCAGGGATATCGGGCTGTGCTGAGCCGCTCGCTCGGCGGCAAGGAACTGAGGCTGATCTATGCGCGCGGGCATGGCGGCACCCGGAATGTGCCGACGCGGCGGGCCGAGCGCGAGCGCTTTTGCCTGGGCGAAGCCGAGGTGCTCGAGCTCGCAGATTGTGCGATCCGCATCGAGGACCATTACTCGCAGCTCAGCGGGCATCCGACCCCGATGGACATCGAATGGGCGAAGGACGGCGAGGACGGCAAGCTCTACATTGTCCAGGCCCGCCCCGAAACGGTCGTATCGCAGCGAGTCGCGGACGTTTTCGAGACCTATGCGCTCAAGGCCGGCGGTCCGGTGCTGGTCACCGGGCGCGCGGTCGGCGAGAAGATCGCCTCCGGCACGGTCCGGCTGGTGGCCGATGCGCACGGCCTCGCCGCTTTCCACCCGGGAGAGGTGCTGGTGGCCGAGATGACGAGCCCCGATTGGGAGCCGGTGATGAAGAATGCGGGGGCGATCGTCACTAGCCGCGGCGGGCGCACCTGCCACGCCGCGATTGTCGCCCGTGAACTCGGCGTGCCCGCGGTGGTCGGCGCTGAAGGGGCGCTTGAAAAGCTGCGGACCGGGGCGGTCGTCACCGTCAGCTGCGCCGAGGGCGAAGCCGGCAAGGTCTATGACGGCCAGCTGCCGTTCGAGGTGACGCGGGTGCCCGCCGGCGCGGTGCCGCGGCCGCGGACTGCGATCATGGTCAATTTGGCCAATCCCGAGCTCGCCTATCATACCGCGATGCTGCCCAATGAGGGGGTCGGGCTCGCGCGGATGGAGTTCATCATCAACAATCACATCGGCGTCCATCCGATGGCGCTCGTTTCGCCGGACAAGGTCGCCTCCAAGACGGCGCGGGCCGCGATCGCAAGGCTGGTGCGGAATTATCCCCAACCCACCGATTTCTTCGTCGAAAAGCTTGCAGAAGGCGTCGGCACGATCGCCGCGGCGTTCTTTCCCAAGCCGGTCATCGTCCGGCTGTCGGACTTCAAGACCAATGAATATGCGAGCCTGATCGGCGGCGCCGGGTTCGAGCCGAAAGAGGACAATCCGATGCTCGGCTTCCGCGGCGCCTCGCGCTATGCCCACCCGGCCTATGCCGCCGGCTTCGCGCTCGAATGCGCCGCGCTTGCCCGGGTCCGCAAGGAGATGGGGCTGATCAACCTGCTGATCATGGTGCCGTTCTGCCGCCGCGTTGCGGAGGCCGAGCAGGTGATCGCGGCAATGGCGCAGCACGGGCTCAAACGCGGTGAGAACGGCTTGGAGATCTACGTGATGTGCGAGATCCCCAATAACGTCATCCAAATCGACGCCTTCGCCCAGCAGTTCGACGGCTTTTCGATCGGCTCCAACGACCTGACGCAATTGACCCTGGGAGTCGACCGCGATTCCGAGATCGTCGCCTTCGATTTCGATGAACGCGACCCCGGCATGCTCGAAATGCTGCGGCTCGCCGTGACCGGCGCCAAGCGCAACCATCGTCACGTCGGGATCTGCGGCGAGGCGCCGGCGAATTATCCGGAGATTGCGCAGTTCCTCACCAGGCTCGGGATCGACTCGATCAGCGTCACCGCGGCGAGCCTCTTACGCACGATCACCGCCGTTTACGAAGCCGAGCAGTCGGCGGCCGCCCATCCGGTTGCCGCCGAGTAGGGCACGGCATAAGACGATGAGCGCCATTCTCACGTTGACGATGAACCCGGCATTGGACATCGCCACTGCGACCGATCGTATCGTGCCGGCGCACAAGCTGCGCTGCGATGCGCCGCGATACGACCCCGGCGGCGGCGGGATCAACGTCGCGCGGGCGGTGCACGCGCTGGGAGGCGACGCCCTTGCGATCTTCCCCGCCGGCGGGGCGGCGGGCGAGATGATCCGACACCTTTTGCGCGAGGAAGGCCTCGCGCATCGTCCGATCGCGATCGACGGCTTCACCCGCGAGAGCCTCGCGGTCGAGGAACGCCAGACCGGCAAACAGTATCGCTTCATCCTGCCGGGGCCGGAGATTTCCGAACGGGACCAGGAACGCTGCCTGGACGAGCTGGCCTTGCAGGCGCCGCAGGCGGACTATATCGTCGCCAGCGGCAGCCTGCCGCTCGGCGTCCCGAATGATTTCTATGCTCGAGTTGCCGAGCTGGCGCGGCGGCTTGCCAAGGGTTTTATCCTCGATGCTTCCGGCGCAGCGCTGAGGGAGGCCGACCACGGCATTTTCCTGATGAAGCCGAGCCTGCGCGAACTCCAGGATCTGACCCATCGAAAAATCGATACGCCGCGGGAGCAAGAAACCGCAGCGCGCGACGTGATCGCACAGGGCCGCGCCGAGATTGTCGTGCTGTCGCTGGGGGAGGAAGGCGCTCTATTGGTGACTGCAAATGAGAGCGAGCGCTTCCCCGCGATTCCGGTGCAGGCGAGCAGTACGGTCGGTGCCGGAGACAGCATGCTG
>JBARIB010000463.1:0-2609 GCA_049799535.1 Allostellaceae bacterium
TTGACACATGGAGTATACGCTGTCCGATCGCGGCACCTGGCTCAGCTTCGGCAACAAGGGCGATCTCGCCGGGTTGGTCGAGGCGATCCGAAATTGCTGAAGCGCTACGATGTTATTTTGCTCGATCCGCAGAAGCATCCCCAGGCCAAGCAGCAGCCTGCCCGCCATTTTGCCGACTGGCTCGCCTCGCCCGAAGGCCAAGCCGCGATCGGCGCCTATAGGGGGGATGGTGAGCAGCCGTTCCATCCCTCGGCCGCGGCGCCAAAATAATTTTCGTAGCCGTCGGCTTGATCGAGGTTAAAGCCGGTTCTGGGCTGCTGGCGAAAATGCACTGCGCGCTGATTAGCTGACAAGCACAATCAGTCCAGCGACTGCTGCTTTTCCTCGCCAGAAAAAGGTGATCCTCATGAACCTCACGAAATACGCTGCTGCTGCATTGCTGTCGTCTCTCGCTGTCGGAGCAGTTCCGGCACGCGCTCAGACAAACAACGCGCCCTGGGTTGAACTCGAAACGATTTCGGTCATGGCCGGTGTCGGCGGGCAGGGCGGCGATGGCCAGCTCCACCTGCCGAACCTTGGGACGAATTGTGACTATCCCTTCAAGGTCAGCGGCTTTGGCGCCGGCCTTCAGGTCAACGTCTCGAAAGTTTCGGCCTCGGGAATGGTCAAAAATCTAATGAAGCTCGAAGATTTCCCCGGGACGTACACCGCAACCCAAGGTCAAGTCACTTTGGCTGTCGGTGGCGGCAGTATGTCGCTCAAGAACAATGCCAACACTGTGTCGCTCGATCTTGCGGCGAAGACGACCGGCATCGGCATCGGCATTTCCGGGCAGGGCTTAACGATCGATATGCCCATACCACTGGAGAATGCGCCGCGGGTCTATGTTCTGGAGTTTGGCTTTGAAAAAAATTGGGTCAACGCGGACAGCCGCAAGACCCTGAACGACCTGTTGGATGCCTGGAAATGCCGGTTCGTCAACATCGAGGTGGCCGGGCACACCGACACAAAGGAAGCCGACCTCAACCTTTCCGAGTTGCGGGCGGACGCCGTGCGCAATTATCTCGTCGGCGCCGGTGTCGTTCCGAACCGGGTCACGACAAAGATAGCCACGGACCTGCAGGTGCTGACAGGCGCGGGTTTTCGCCTGCGTGACAACCGCGTGGCCGTGGTGACGATCCATTGAGCTGCAGTAAACAGCGCCACCCGTCATCTCGAAAATGGACGCGTACTGCCGAGGCTCCGACCATAGCGGCGAAGCCTGGGCAGTGCGTCAGGCGCCGATCACCAAGCAACATGTGTGCGGACGAATGATAGGAGTGGACCCAATGTCGGCAAAGTCGTGCTTTCGGTGGTTCGACGACATTCGGCTCAAGTTTGTTAGCCATCGGTTTGATCGAGGTTAAAGCCGGTTCTGATCTTCTGTCGCAAATGCACTGCGCGCTGATTAGCTGACAAGCACAATCAGCCCCCGACATCCGGCGACTGCCGGCCTGCGAATGCTACGAGGAGATCAACTATGAGCACAAAGCTTACGGCCGCAACGGCCGCCATCCCGTTTGCCGCGCTGATCTTGTCGGCTTGCGTATCGCAAAAGACGTACGATGAGCAGACCCAACAGCTGCAGCAGACTCAGGCGCAGTTGGCGGCGGCGCAAGCGCAGTCGGCGACGCAGCAGGCCGAAATCGCCAAGATGTAGCAGGAGAATAAGTGGGTCGTGGCGGGCGACATGCTGTTCCCCGAGGGCGGGCATCAGCTCAGTGCCCAGGGGAAACAGGCACTCAACCAATATGTACCGCGCCTGCAGGCGCTGCAAAACGGTAAGGTCGTGGTGTACGGGTACACCGACAACAAGCCGGTGGGACGCGCGTTGCAACGGGCCGGCATCGCGAACAACATCGATTTGTCTTCACGGCGGGCCGATAACGTCGTCGCCTATTTCCAGTCGCAGGGCGTCAACCCCAACATCCTATCGGCCAAGGGCTTCGGCGACGAGCATGCAGTCGCCTCGAACGACACGCCGCAGGGCCGGGCGCAGAACCGCCGCATCGAAATCGTCCTGGAGGGCCCGGGCGCCTGAGCTGGATCGTCGGACCTAAAAAAGCCGCGGGTCGGCCGATCGCGGACGAAACGCTGGTCGTTCGACCTTCCGCGACCGCGAACCAGGGGCACCAGTAAGGGATAATAGACGCCAGACCGAGCGTTCGCCACTGGAGCCGTGGAAGAGACCAGCGCAACAGCAAGGATGAAAGCCCAACATGTTTTGTTTCCAATGTGAACAGACAAGGCGGACAGAGGCGGGCCCCGGCTGCACGGGTGCGAAAGGCGTTTGCGGCAAGGATGAAGTCACGGCGGACCTCCAGGATCTGCTGATCTATCAGCTCAAGGGCATCGGCCAGTATCGGACGCGTCTGGGTGCTCTCGGCCGCCCCGACCGTGAGGCCGACAGCTTTGTGCTCTTCTCCCTGTTCGCGACGTTGACCAACGTCAACTTTGACCACACCCGCTTCGTCGCGCTGATCGCCGAAGCGGCTGAGATCCGCGACCGGCTGCGCGCCGCCTATGAGGCGGCATGCCATGCCGCCGGCCAAACGCCGGAAGTGCTGGAC
>JBARIB010000464.1:0-1781 GCA_049799535.1 Allostellaceae bacterium
GGAGACAGAAGGCCCTTGCGTGGTCATGATCTCACTTCACCTGAAGCCGGCTCTGTGGGCGCTTATTCCTGAGGCGGTCGCTTCGCTCGTAACCAGGATAAAGGGGGTATCTCTATGTATGAAAGGCTTATCTCACGCTCACGAGCGCCCCCAGACGTCGCTGACCGCCTCACCTCTGAAACGAGCAAGCATCTCGAAGCACGCGCAATCTCGATGATGCAAGCCTTTCGCCGAGTTTATGCGCCCGAGGCGATTACTAACGCGGGGGTCCGATGATAGGGCGGTTGATCGGCTGGATCTTCTTTCTCGCCGGCCTCGCGGTGCTGGTGCGCGACGGGCTGGTGTGGATCGACACGGGACATTGGGCGCCGATCGCGCTCGGCCAGTTGTGGTTCGATCTCAGCCGGTCGAGCCTCAACCTCGTCCAAGCGGTGGTGCAGCGCTACATCCACCCGTTTCTGTGGGACCCGATCATTGTCTCGATCCTTTTGTGCTGGGCCTTTGCGGTATTGATGGCGCTCGGCCTCCTGATCCTCGCATTTTCCAGCAAGCGAGTGCGCTCGCTGCTCAGCCGTCGACCATCTTGAGGTCAGCGAACACGTCCGTGTTCGGGGTTGACGCGAGCGACTGGCTGCGCCCATGTTCCGAGCCATGAGTGGAGAGCGGGTCACCCTCGAATTTCTCGGCAAACAGCTTGAGCGCGTAATTGCCGAACAGAATTCGATACGTGACGATTTGCGGGTACTAACGACTATCGTGCTGCGTCTTGAAGGAACGCTCAACGGGGTTCTCGACCAATTGCATGCAATGGTCTCGCAGCACCAACGCTTCGACGCCCGCCTGCGCCGACTTGAGGAAGAGCGGACGCCATGAGAGCTTGCCGGCAACCGGCAATCGCCAAATAGGCCCGAATACGCTGCCCACTCAGCCGTCGCCCATTTTGAGGGCGGCGATGAAGGCCGATTGCGGGATCTCGACCTTGCCGAACTGGCGCATCCGCTTCTTGCCCTCCTTTTGCTTTTCGAGGAGCTTTCTTTTGCGGGTGACGTCGCCGCCATAGCATTTGGCGAGCACGTCCTTGCGCAATGCCTTGACGGTCTCGCGGGCGATGATCCGGCCGCCGATCGCCGCCTGGATCGCGACGGCAAAGAGCTGCCGCGGGATCAGGTCCTTCAGCCTCTCGCACAACGCGCGGCCGCGCCGCTCGGCCTGGGTGCGATGGACGATGATCGACAGGGCATCGACCGGCTCACCATTGACGAGGATGTTCATCAAAACGAGGTCGCCCTCGCTGTAGCCGTCGAGCTGATAATCAAAGCTGGCATAACCGCGGCTCACCGATTTGAGCCGGTCGTAAAAATCAAACACCACCTCGTTTAGTGGCAGCCGATAGATCAGCATGGCGCGGTTACCGGCGTAGGTCAGATCGGCCTGCACACCGCGGCGCTCTTCGCACAAAGCGAGGATCGGACCGAGGTAAGCGTCGGGCACCAAGATCGTCGCCTTGATCCACGGCTCCTCGATGTGGTCGATGCGCACCGGATCAGGCATATCGGCCGGGTTGTGCAGAGTGCTCACCCCGCCATTGGTCAGATGCACCCGATAGACGACCGACGGGGCCGTCGCCAGCAGATCGAGATCGAACTCGCGGGCAAGACGCTCCTGGATGATTTCGAGGTGCAACAGCCCCAAAAACCCGCAGCGGAAGCCGAAGCCGAGCGCGACCGAAGTTTCGGGCTCGTATTCGAAGCTGGCATCGTTGAGCCGCAATTTCGCGAGGC
>JBARIB010000465.1:0-2750 GCA_049799535.1 Allostellaceae bacterium
CTACCGTGACCCGAGCCGTCGCATCACTCTCGATTCAGTCGTTACAGTCCACTAGTCCACCTGCCCCTCCATTCCCTTCGCCGATAGCGGAGGAAGAATGGCGACGAAGCGCGGAGACGGCGGGTCCGAGACGTCGGCCTGGCAGACCCTCGCTCAGATGATGCCGTCGCGGCGCAAGCCCTCGATTTCACTAGCGCCGGTGCCAAGCCAGCTGTGCAGAACCTCTGCGCTGTCCTGCCCGAGCGCCGGCGACCCCTTCAGCCGCACCGTCTTGCCGTCGATCCGCACCGGCCAGGTCGCCATCTTGTAGTCGCCATTGTGGTGATGGACGGTCTGCATGATGCCGCGCTCTTCGAAGCTCGGCTCGTTCTGCAATTCCATCGTGTCGAACACGGCGCCCGACGGCACCCCGACCGCAATGAGCTTTTCCATCGCCTCGCGCTTGTCGTGCTGGCGCGTCCATTCGCCGATGATTGCGTCGAGTTCTTTCTCGTTCTTGACCCGGGCATCGCCGGTCGCAAACCGCGGGTCCTCGATCAATTCCTCGCGCCCGATCAATTTCATCAGGCGCGACCAGTGCTCGGGGTTGGCCCGACTGGTGGTCAGGTAGACATAGTCGTTGGGGCCGCCGCCCTTGGCCGGATAAAGTCCCGACGGGGCGTTGTTGCCGCCGCCCGACTTGGCACCGTTGCGCCGCGCGGCTTTGCCGGTCCGCGCCATATTCGCGAAACAGGTGCGCATGTAGTGGATCATCGCGTCCTGCATCGCCACCTGCAGACGCCTCCCCTGGCCGGTGCGGTTGCGCTCGTGCAAGGCACCGAGGATAGTGGCGGCCATCAGCATGCCGGTGCCGGTATCGCCGAAGCTTAGACCCGGCTTGACTGGCGGGCGGTCGGGCTCGCCGGTGACACTGATCGGGCCGCCGGCGGCCTGCGCGATCATGTCGAAGGCCAGCCCCTTCTCGTGCGGGCTGCCGGTTCCGAAGCCCTTGATCTGGCAATAGATGATACGGGGGTTGATCTTCTTGACCGACTCGTAATCCAGGCCGAGGCGCTCGATCGTCCCCGGCGCCATGTTCTCGGCCATGATGTCGGCCTTCTTGATCATCTCCTTGACGATTTCGAGCCCCTTTGGCGATTTCAGGTTCAGCGTTATCGACTTCTTGTTGACGTTGAACTGGTGGAAGTACCACGGGTCGTCATCGGGCTTGCCGGGACGCAGCCGGCGCCCGGGATCGCCCCGCCCCGGATTCTCGATCTTGACTACCTCGGCGCCGAACCAGGCCAGCACCTCGGTAGAGGTGGTACCCGCCTCGAACTGGGTGAAATCGACGACCTTGATGCCTTGCAGAAAGTTGAAGTCCTGGATGTTGTCGTTCATCGCTGTTCCTCCCGTGCGCACAGAATGCTGGGACACAGCCTGCGCCCTCCCAGGTCCCACCGCAACGCCTTCCCGTTCTGCGGTGAGCGAGCCCTCAGTGTATTGGGCCCTGGCTGACCATCGACGACCCGATTACGGATCGCGAGGGTCTGGAGGCGATAGGCGCCGGTCATATTCCCGTGCTTGAGGTTACTCGCCCCGGCGCGCGCAAATAGCCGCCGCTATCCTCTGGTTAGCGCGCGCCAACTCAAAGGACTTCTCGCGCCCTATCCGTGCGAGGAGATGATTTGCTGGCCGGTGAGCGCGCGGGTCGGCAACGTCGAGAACAATGCCTCAGGCCTTATCGAGGCGATTGCCCCGGCATAGTCGGAGTGGCTGACGCGGGAACGCGCCCCAACGCCATCCCGTTTCGCAGACAAGCATCAACTACATTTGTAGGAGCTGGCTGCCGAGGGTCGGTGAAGGCGTAACCCCCGCACCGACTTGAACCACCCACAGGAGCAAGCCGAAGCCGAAATTCAGGCTGGCGATCCATCTGCCGAACAGCAGGGCCATTGAGAGAGCGCCATAGATACCAAGAAAATGTTCTCTTTGGCCGTTCCGCGGAAGAAGGGAGGCCAGCTGGGACCAAGCCTTCCAGGTCAGACTGTAGAAGAGCCGGCGGATCACCCGGCGCGGCAACAAGTTGATCCGCGCCTGCGGTTCTTGATCTCGCCGGTGCTGTCTATGCTGGATCAAAACGATACTGCGATCGCCGTTCGCTGGCTGGACCAGGCGCTAGGCCACGAAAAAGACCAAGGCACTCGGCGCAGTTGATTTGGTCCCGCTAAGCGGGCGGTGGAGCGGGCAACACGGCGAACAGCTCTTCGCCCATTGCATTGTGGGCGCTTGGCCGTCGAAGCAGGTAGCGAACGCTTCAGCTTGCCAGTCATTTGGGAATTCGACGGAAATGACGAGCGCATCGTCTGCTTGATCGTACACGAACCGAGCGGGGTCATAGCCATGGCGAGCCAGCCATTCCGGCATCAGTGCCAGGTCGCCAGAAAGATCTTCGTCGGCGACCCGAACCACGACAGTGCGCATTCCGCCAACCCCCCGGGTGATCCGAAATTGCGCTTGAACGCCCGGATCACCCTAAAGTTCCGCGCAACTTAAACTCACTTCGATCGCATCGAAGTGGCCTCCACTCGCGGGCGGCGCCCGCGCGGGATTTGCCGGTTGACGCGATCCGGTTCGGTTCCTTAACTTTACTTTCGGCCAGATGCGGCAGCCGTTGCGGAGGCTGGTGGCTGAATACCGGGCTGGTCGATTGAAAAGCGCCCGTGCATCGCTCGGGCACGCAAATGGGGGAGGAACCGAGAAATGCGCAG
>JBARIB010000466.1:0-1553 GCA_049799535.1 Allostellaceae bacterium
GTAGGAAGCCGTGTCGAAGCGGGCATCCGTAACCGGATAGAACAGCACCTGGAAGCCGATCTTTGGGCGGCGGCGTTCCTTGGCCATCAGGGTCACCGCTGCAGCCATGTTCCCCCCGACGCTGTCACCCGCAACTGCGAGGCGCAGGGGATCGATGCGCAAGCTTGCGCTGTGGTCGACCACGTAGCAGGTCGTGGCGTAAGCCTGCTCGATAGCTACCGGATAGCGGGCTTCCGGCGATCGGGCGTAGTCGACGAACACGACCGCCGCCTCGACGCCGGCGGCGATCTCGCGGACGAGGCGATCGTGCGTGCCCCGGTCGCCCAAGATCCAGCCGCCGCCATGAAAATACACCACCACCGGCAGCGGTCCGAGGGCTCTGGCCGGCCGAACAATTCGCACCGGCACCGATCCGGTGGGGCCGACCGGAAAGGCGACATCCTCGATCTGCGCGCTCGGCTTACCGACCGGCATCGACTGCGCGCGAAAGAGAACGGAACGTGCCTCGTCGGGCGACAAGGTGAAGATCGGCGGCGCATCGGCCAGCCCATCGACGAATTGTTGAGTGTGGGGCTCCAGGATCGGCTGGATCGCATCAATTGCCATCAATCTCTCCCTGGAGCTCTCTTTAGAATGCTTTCGCCGTGGTCCCGGTCAGGATATCGGCTTTGCGGTTGAGGGCCGCGATCAGGCCGTCAATGCCGTCATTCTTCAGGATCGCGGCAAATTCCGAGCGGCGGGTCGCCACCTCACTGATCGCGCTGTCGAGGTAGATGTCGGAGATCAGCCAGTCGTCGCCATTTCGGTGCATCATATAATCGACTTTCACCGGCTCGCCGTTGGCTTTAATGATCCGGCTCTTCACCATGACCCCTGCTGGAGCGGGCTGTTCACCAATCACCTCCAGCTTTTGCCCTGCGTAGCTGTCGAACCGGTCGGCATAGATCGCAGACATGTAGCGGCCGATGCTCTCGCTCACCTCCTGGCGCTGCGCCTCGCTCAGACGGGTCCAGGTCGGACCGACCGATAACCTCGCCATCAAGCCGATATCGAAGCTGCGGCGAATGACCGGCGACAGCTGCGCAAAACGCCCGCTTTGCCCAAGCGTTCGGCCGTTCTTCATCGTGCTGAGCAGAGCATTGTACAGGCCCTGTACGGTATCTCTGCCGCTCGCCGGCGCGGCATGGACCGAATAGGAAAGCGTGCTGAGGCCGAGCCCGACGGCAAAAGCCAGCGCTTTGCACAATCCGAATTTGGGTCCGCCTGATAGGGAGGCGGTTCGATTAAAGAAAGCTGGAAAAGAGCCTAACGTCGCCCATCGGTAAACCGTTCTTTGGCGCGGCCGCGGCCGCCGTCGCGTCGCTCGCTGACAAGCGCGACAGTCGGCAGTCGAATTAACCGCGGCAGTGAACCGATAACCCCGGCCGAACTCGGTGCGGACTAGGTCGCGGTCTTCGCCGAGAGCCTTGCGCAACGAGGAGATTTGGACTTTCAAATTCTCTTCGGCGACGACGATGCCCGGCCACACTCGGCTGAAGAGCTCGTCTTTGGTG
>JBARIB010000467.1:0-2189 GCA_049799535.1 Allostellaceae bacterium
GCTATACGGCCTTGCCGGCGTCCTCCTCGCCGTCGACGAGGGGTTCGAGCTTAACGTCCTGGGGCTCAACATCGGCATCGATGCCACCGTGCCGGCACTAAAGCTGCCTGCGATCGGCCGAGTAGGACTTGATCGCTGATGCCACGCGAGAGCAGGCGGGACATAAAGCGCGGCCGGGCACCGTTCTCCCGGGCTCCGGGCGCGTTAGCACCTTATCGCGCCCGTGGCGTGGTGCGACACAATCTGCGAGCTGATTAAGATCATTAGCGGCGAGAGCGAGCCTCCCTGATGCGCGCAATGCCTAATGGAAATGTCCGAATCGGGTCATCGCGCCGGTTCGCGGCCATTACAGGCGCGTCCGCTCAAGGCCAGTGACCCAACCCTCTTCATCCTGATAGCTTGTCCGAGGGGTACCGAAGGAAAGCCAGCGATCACACCGCGCGAGCGGCAGTAGCTCGATTTTACCGACATTGAGATCCGCCATTTTGTAAGCTCGCTAAGGCAAGCTGACGCCGACCATCAGTGTCCGGAAGGGGTCAGCCGCGTCGGCTCGCTTCGATTGTAAGCATGTCCGCCCATGACCAATAATCAGACCATTGGATACTGCCCCGCTTATTTGAGCGGTGCCAAGCTGGTGCTATGTATCGTCCGATTCCAAAAGCGGCGGCGAGGTGCAACTGTTCGACCATAGAGCGCAGCTGTAAACCCCACAGGGCCGAATTGATTTGGTCGACATCCGCGACCGGCGGAAGCGCATTTAAAAAGCATAGGAGAGCAGGACACCACTAATAAACTACACAGCTGTCTTTCGAATGGCTCAAGATCGAATTGATCGGCCGGGTTCTACCAAGCATCTGAGCGATCAGCACCTCTGGTGCATTCGCGAGCGGTAGCCTCGGGCGGTCGATCGCCGTACTCGACGCCCTCAAACCGCATGTTGCGGGGGTGAGCGGTGCCTAGGCCCGACGTGTCGATAGCAGGCCGGCGCCGATCCCAGTCGTCTGCATCGCGGGTTGGCCTCTCGGTGTTGCTACGGTTTCGCGACATTCTGTCAGACCGACGTTTCAGAATGATAGGGCGTTAAAATGCCCCGCCGGGCCGCGGCGCGCGCCCGTAGCGCGCCTGGGGTCCCGCGCTTCGTTTCCTACTACCGGGTATCGACAGCGCAACAAGGCGCTTCCGGCCTTGGCTTGGAAGCGCAGCGGCAGGCGGTTTCTCGCCATGTCGCCGCCGCCGGCGGCGTCATCGTCGCCGAATATCAAGAGGTCGAAAGCGGTAAAAAAAACGACCGCCCGGAGATCGCCGCGGCGCTCGCCGCTTGTCGGCTGCGCCGCGCGACTCTCATTATCGCCAAGCTCGACCGGCTGGCGCGCAACGTTCATTTTATCAGCTCCTTAATGGAGTCGGCCGTCGACTTTGTCGCTTGCGACAATCCGCATGCGACGCGGCTGACGATCCATATTCTTGCCGCCGTTGCCGAGCACGAGCGCGAGATGATCTCGGCGCGGACAAAAGCCGCACTCGCGGCGGCGCGCGGCCGCGGCGTCAAGCTCGGCAATCCGAACCTAAAACCGGGTGACCGCTTCGCCGCACGGTCGGCTCGGCGGGCGCGGTCAGCGCTGGCCGATGCTCACGCCGCCGATGTGCAGCCTTATATCGACGCGGCTCGAAAAGCTGGCTGTACGTCGCTCGGGGAAATTGCGCGCGCCTTGACCGCCCGCGGCATCGAGACGCCGGCCGGCGGCGCCGAATGGAAAGCGTCGCAGGTCCGCCGGATTCTCATTCGAGCCGCGAAAAACTTACATGGCGCTAAGGCCGACGGTTCCGCGGCTTGAAGCGGCGCTCGGATTAGAGCCGAGCGCGGCGCGCTGCTCCCAGGGTTGCGGCGGCATGGTTTTTGCGCCCGGCTGGTATTGCGAAGCCTGCGAGGCCTGCGCCTTTCCGACATTGTTGCTCGACGCCGATTATGAGCCGAACGGCGATGACGAGCCGGACGGCGGCGACGAGCCGGACGACGATTACTCCTAAAATTATCGAAATCATCGAATCAACGACATGGTTAATGCGGGCGCGTTCAACCGCGCGCTCGGCGCCAATATTCGCGCCCGGCGCCGCGCGATCGGACTTAGTCAGCGCGAGCTCGCGACGCGGCTCGGCTATGCGAGCAGCTCGCGGCTCTGCCTTGTCGA